>JAZNWO010000021.1:0-2548 GCA_045593365.1 Candidatus Avelusimicrobium sp. | reverse complement strand
ATGACTTAACGGCACAACAATATCCTTTTTCGTGGAACTGTAAACCTGCTAGCGCAAATAGACACTGCGGATTATATATTATACAAGACGGTAAATATGGATTTCTTGTAAGAGATACAGCTGACAACAATTACCAAAATACTGCCCCTTTTGCGTATGCTCTGTCTGCAAATACGACCTACTATCTGCGCCTATTATTTACAGCGGCAGATAAATCCTTGAAAATGGGTGCTTCCACAGATGGTGTGAATTACACCTACGGAATAAATATAACCTTGACGGCTAATCTGTGTCCGATGAACGGTAATGTCATTCAGATGGGGAGGGCAATACCTAGTACCTATTCCTTCTTAGGTTCTATTGACTTAAATGGTACAAGCATTAAAGTAAACGGGAAACCATTTTTTAGAGGAACTGCAGCTGTAACGAAAACAGTGTCCGTTGTAGGATGCACCGGGACGGCTGATTTAACAGCTGAGGACAAAGCGATTGCCGAAGATAAAGGCTGGGCTATTACACTAGCTTAAGGAGTGAGTTATGGTATATCAAAAACAATTAAACGAAAAAGGTAATTATATCGGGCAAGACGGCAAACGCTATGAAATTTTGTCTTGCAATGTAACCGAAAGCAAAGAGTGGTACGATACCGGGGAAGTAGACCAGGACGGCAACCCTGTTATGGCGCAGCGTGTGGTAATCAATAAAGGCTGGGATGCGTATGAGAGCATTGAAGCGGCTGCAGAGGCGTATGGGCTGACGTATAAGCCGTTGGAGCGCGTATGACCCCGGAACAATTCGGAATGAGCTGGAAAGAAGTGGTTGGGCTTATATCCATGTTTGCGTTTATGTGGTATGAGCTTAAAGCTATCCGGCGCGACATTAAGCGGCTTGAAACAAAGGTTGAAAAGCATAATAATTTTGACCGCCGGATTATCCGCTTGGAAACTATGTTAGAAGTCAAGGGTGGAAAAGATGCCCAAGTTTAGCCGAGCCAGCGCGCAACGTTTAGCTACCTGCCATGCCGACATCCGCAAAGTATGCGAGCAGCTGATTAAAACGGTTGACTTCGCTGTTACGTGCGGACATAGAAATAAAGCCGACCAGAATGCTGCCTATAAAGCAGGTAACAGCAAGGTGCAGTTTCCTAATTCCGCCCATAACAGCCTGCCTAGTAAAGCGGTGGACTTAGTGCCATATCCGGTGGATTGGAACGATATAGGGCGGTTTAAAGAGCTGGCGGCGGCGTTTATGGCGGTGGCTAGCTTGATGTATGAGCTGGGAATAATCCGCAGTAAATTTATTTGGGGGGGTAATTGGAAAACGTTAAAAGATTATCCCCACTTTGAAATTAAGGCGTGAGACCACGCCCGGCAATTCCCGCGACGTAGGCTAAGTGAGGCGGCGCGGCATTTCTCCGCGAGGAGTTAAAGAAAGAGGAGTTTTTATGGAACATATTACAAACGTATTAACTTGGATTAAAGCGCACGGAGGCGAAGTATTGGCTTTGTGGGCAACTGTAATCGGGGCGGCGGAAATTGTCGTTAAATGGACCGATAGCAAGAAAGATGATGAAGTGTTGGGCAAAATCCGCGCCGTGGGTATTAAGATTATTTCCTTACTTACCAAATTCGGTTTTGAACAGGCCAAGGAGAAATAATGGGACAGTATCTTTTTGCTCTTGCCGTATTCGGTGCTGTTTTTGCGGCAGCACTTGTGCTAGCCTCTAAGCACGCAAGCAAAGAGGCGCAGCTGCAAAACTTAAAAGCAGAGCTAAAAAAACAAGCAGAGGAGCAGGAACGTGCACAACGGATTATTGATAAAGTCAGCTATATGTCTAGTGATGATGCTAGGCGGCGGCTGTGCGAGCTACAAAGTAAGCAACGCTAGTGCGTGCCTTGTGCCGTTTGACTATGGAGACGATGGCGTAAATGACCAAAACGCCCGGGCACTGCTTATCCATTATTGTATTTGCAAAGACGAACGGGTATGTAATTAGACGAGCGTTGCAAGTGGGCTGTTTTTGACCCGTACTTTGCGGAAAGTATCTGCCGCAAGTACGGGAACGCTTGCCGTGTGGCCTGTTTATCTTGCAGGGATAACACATAGATTACATTTAAATATAACCAAACTTGTTTGATTACAAAAAAACGGGAAAAAATGTAAACAAATTTATCCAGGGCATCCAAACACCAAAACGTACAACCCCCAACGCCCACCCGCCGCGCTACCTCCGGCGGGTTTTTGTTGCTCCAAAAAGCCCAAAAAAGAGTTATAAGTAAATTTGTTGCTCCTGCCGGAGCAGCAAGCATTGGCAGAAAATTTGGCAGAGTTTATACGTAAGTTTTTGCGCTCTCTGCGCAAATTTTTCTTTGAAAAATTACCCACTCTATACAAACGATATAAGAACTTGGCTTTAGCCAAGTTTTTTGCCTAACGAAAATCTCCGGCAGCTTGTTACTATGCTGTCCGTCTGTATAAGATTGCCCTTAAAATGCTACAATGTGCTTATGTCTGTAAAAATTCCTCAACATATTGCCATTATTATGGA
>JAZNWO010000020.1:0-3345 GCA_045593365.1 Candidatus Avelusimicrobium sp. | reverse complement strand
TGTTTTCCAAATAATACTCTTTGCGCCGTTCTATCACCGCAGGCCGATGAGAGTACTCTTTGGCGTAAGCAAGTATCTTTTCGCGGTGTTTTACACGGTATCTATCCATATACGCTTTACGCCACGCTCTTTCTTTTTCAGGGTCCTTAAATGGCATCTTGAACCCCCAGACTTGTCGGATTTTCCGATATTGCCAAATCCTGCTTGCGTTTTAAGGTTTCTTTGTAGCTTTGTAACTGCGCTAAACGCTGAGCTACATTGATTTTAACGCGGTCAATATCAAGCCGTGCCGTTTCAACAGCTTGCTTTTGTTTTTCCAACTTGGCAAGCGCGTTTTGATATTGCTTTTTTGCTTGTGCAATACGATTTCTGCTGTTTTCTACCTTTACTTCCAATACTTTGATTTGTTTTTCAAGTTCCGTCATACTATTCCCCCTTTTTTTCATACGGACATTCGTCATACAGACAATACGCATTATCTTCTTCTGTCACTAAGTTTTGGCAGAAGTAACATTCCGGCGAGTGATAGTCAAACATACTAATCCTCTATTCCTAACAGCGCATCAATGGCTAATTCTGCCGCTACGTTCGGTATTTTGCCGCCTATACCGTGCCGCTTAAATACTGTTGATATTTTTTCAATAGCGGCGGTTCGCGTACCGTCCCACTCGCACTCTTTCACATTAAAGCCTTCCACGCTTTCACTCGGCTTATACTGACGGATGTAAACTGTTCTGTCTTTCATAATTCCCCCACTAATTCAATTATCCGCACTAATACCGCTATGGTATCTAGTGCCTCTGCTTTTATTTCGGTCTTGTTTCCCGTCATTTACAGCTTTGGCTAACTCCCCTAGCTCCTCTGTTGCAAGACACACCGCGTGGGGTAAATTCTCGCAAAAGAAAGGGTGTTTAGCTTTGGCGTGTTGCACCGCTTTAATGATTTTGTTTGCTAAATACGGATCCATTTTTACCTCCCACAGGCTTTGCTAAAGTCTTTTTTAGCATCCATTATCGTTTTAAAATTACCGTCGCTCTGCCACACTACTAATTGGCCCGTGATAGGGCTTTTAAAACGCACTTCCCAATTATAAAACCCCTCTTTGCAGTTAAACACTACCGGGAAGGAACGCGGCTTCTCGTGCTGTGCGTAAGTTTTCTGTTTTTCATTTTTACGGCTATGATTTTTTGCAAGTATTTCTTCCCGGTGTTTCCAATAATGTTCAAGGCATCGCTTGTTATATCTTTTTTTCTTGCACTCCTTGCAAAATAACCCACGCGGGTTCATCATATCCAGCTTTCCGCACATTTGGCAGATTTTTCTTACAAGCTGCGGTTCTTCATACTGCATAGGCCCTCCGCGTTGGCTCGTAAAACGGCGCACGTTCCCGGCTTTCATACTGCACAGCTTTGGCATCTACCCACACCGGCCCTTTCGGCGAGTCTAACACGGCTTGGATAAACTTATCCGGGTCAATACGGTTGCGCTTTATTTCATCCCAATAGGCCACTCCAAAATCGGCCCGCATACCGTTTAGCTTGTAAATCCCCGGCATAGCTCCGTAGCGTTTTACAAAACCGCACTCAGCGCACTTTGCCACGTAGCAGATTAGCGTGTGCTTGCCGTCAAGCCCGGTTAAATGCACAGGCAAGCTGACCGCTATTCCGTGCGCCCTGGGTGCTAATGGCCCCCGGTCCGCCGTAAGCTCTTTATTCCAACAGGCTCGGCAAGACCAACCTTCTTCAAACGGCAGAATGGTTGTGTTTTCTTCGCCGTTTTCCGTCTTGTGTTTATTTTCCCGCATTTGCTACCTCCAACTGCTTTTTTGCTTGGGCGTGATATTCCGGGATGTTGCGTAACACCGCCTCATATCCGCCCGTTAGTCCGGCCTTTTCAAGCCGCCTAACACATACGCTGATGGTTTCTAACCCTAGCGGTATATCTTTACCGCAAAAGTTAAGTATGTCCGTCAAACAGCGGCAGTTACGCTTGTACCAAATCCCCAACTGCACTTTGTTCATCGGATCTTCAAACCTCTCAGCCACGGCATTAGCGAATTTCTGTAAGTCGTTCAATTCCTTTTTCGGTTTCGGTTTCGGTTCCAAGAGACGCTGCGGCTTGTCCGCAGTAAGTATGTTTATATCTGTCTCTGTATCTGTTTCTGTTTCTGTCTGCCATACCCTTGTGCTATTAGCGGTAGAAATGGCGGTGCTACCGTCTGAAAGTTGTTGTTCTTGCCATCGCTTTTTAGCACCATTTTTTCCGGCAAGTTTCTTCTGTTTTAGAGCCGAAATACTTTCATTTTTCCAACATAAAAGCATTTCATAGAACGCCCTTTCAGCTTCGTTTTTAGGCTCATACTGCGTTTGGTTTTCAAATGCCTGTTCACAGACACCTATCACCGCTTGACCTATCTGCTCCGCAGTTAATCGGCGCGTTTTTGCGAGTAGGTCCGCAGTATATATCTTTATGTACGGCACTTTCACTAGTTACTACCTCCAACTTCCATAAAATTCCCTATTTCATTTCTATGGTCATTTACAAACTGCTCCACTTGCGACCATTTATCCCATAATAGGTACTTGTGCCCGTAAGCCCGCACCGTATCTTCAAACTCGCGTTGTGATGGGCTTTGGCGTCCTTTCCCATTGGGGTTTTTAAGCTCTATGAAGTACACTTTACCGGGCAGGAGCAGTATTAAATCACTTACCCCGGCAGTTACGCCCTGTTGTTTTAACCGGGCCGCCTCGCGTAAGTTTCGGTTTCCGCCATTGGGAACGGCAAACACATAATGCCTTGCCATACGCAAAAACCGCACTACTCCTACTTGGAAGTTTTCTTCATCGTGCCGTATCATTTCTTAAAAACCCCTAATACTTCTTGCGTTTTTATCGGCTTTCCGACACATTTAAAGCGTTTTCGCTCATAGGCCCGGCCAGCCATAAAACCTACTGCAAATCCGGCTACTGTTACTGCTACTGCTATTAAACTCATCCTTTACCTCCATATTTGGGGGCGGGTGGAGGTAGGGGATGGCCCGCCCCTTGATAAGCAAGCTCCTAGTCAGCTTGCCACTGTTGTAGAGTATTCGGCGGCGGTATTTCTATCCCCAACTCCGTTTGCGCCCACCGTATAACTTGATCCAAATAATAAGCAAATTCGTCTTTTGTTGCCCCGCTTTTGGACCGCTTTTGCTTCAACTGATGCACATACTGCGTGCCGTCTTTACCTATCCAGCTAACCGTTTTAACCGTGCTAAAGAACATCTCGTTTAGCATTTGGTTTACTTCTGCCTCGCTCATTTCGTTTCCTTGTTGCTGTTTGAGTTCTGCACGGATTGCCGGA
>JAZNWO010000019.1:0-8626 GCA_045593365.1 Candidatus Avelusimicrobium sp. | reverse complement strand
TGCCGCGGTTTTGATGAGTTACAAAAAAAGGTCTGTCTTAGCCTGGGGGGCACTTACGTCAATGATGGCAGTACTTATACGGATTATTTTTTACCATAGTCTAATTCGTAGGAAAACCCCGGACGAAAATCCGGGGTTTTTTGCTAAAGCTAAACACCATTCTACATAACCTTAAAACGACCAATGCGGTGTAAAGGTATCACCCGGCAAATCCGCTACTAAATGCGGTGCGCTACCGTCGGAATCCATCACATACAATTTACGTCTTCCACCGTCGCGCGTGCTGGTAAAAGCAATAAATCGCCCATCGGGGGACCACGTGGGGTCCTCGTTGGTTCCGGCATCCGTAGTCAGACGGCGCAGCTGCGTGCCCGTTAAATCCACCAAGAATATATCAAACGGATGATAAGGTGATTCACGTCCAGCAAATACAATCCACTCCCCCGTCGGAGACCATTGTGGGCTGTCAGACCAGTTGAAATTTTTAGTCAGCGGGCGGGTTTGCCCGGTAGCCAGTTCCATCACATAAATCTGCGGATTGCCTGCCCGGTTAGAAACAAAGGTAATAAATTTTCCATCCGGCGAATAGGAAGGAGATCCATCCACGGATTGTTTGTTGGTAATTTGTTTTTTCTCGCCCGTTTCTAAATTGTAAATATAGACACTTGGATTTGGTCCCTTGGAACTGGTAAACACCAAGGCCTTTCCGTCAGGTGATACGCCGCCAATGAGTGACAAACCGCTGCGGATAATAACCGGTGCAATTTTGCCTGCCTTTAGGTCAATAGCAAAAATATCCGGGTTGTGGTAGCGGTACGTCGTATAGTAAATGCGGCCGTCCTTGCTCCAACGCGGCAAAAGAGCAATACTTTTATCATTGGTTAACTTTTTTACGTTTTGCCCATCGTAATCTACAACATAAATTTCTTTGTTTTTCGTAGCGTTATTAGCAAAGGCAATTTTAGTATCGGCAATACCGCGATGCCCCGTTAAGGTTTGAATAATTTGGTCTGAAGCAATATGTGCCAACCGCCGCAAACTGGCCTGCGTACCTTTAAAGGCTTTGGCAAAAACCGGCGCCTGCGTTACCACGTCGTACACATACAGTTTAATCGTGTAGTGCGGCTCTGCATACGAAATACTGCCACCAATTAAATAGTTGGCGTGATTTTTATTCCACCCTTTTAACGTAGCGGATAATTCCTGGGGATGAAAGGCCGGTCCATCGGTTGAAACATCAAAATACCGCGCATACAAAATGTCAGATCGCAGGGTGTCATACACCGTTTGGGCCGCGGCATCAGCTCCTTCTCCTTGCGCTGTAAAATTCGGCATACCGATCAGCGGTAATTTTTTCCCACCAGAAGACGTAATACCAATATATACATCTGTTTTAGGAGCAGCGAACGAGGCAACACCGTATACTACGCATACCAGCGTAAACAGTAAAGTTACAATTTTTCTCATCATGTTATTTTAATTTTGCCAATTCTTCTTTGGCCAGCCGGGCTTCGGGCGAACGTCCAAAGTCTTGCACGACGGAGTTTAAATAGCGTTTGGCTTCTTCCGTCTTGCCTAAAGGGATAATGCTGCGTGCATATTTCAAGCGCGCGGTAGGAATTATTTTACTCTTGGGAAATTTTTGCAATACTGTTGCATACGCCACGGCGGCGGGCTTAGCCTGGCCTTGGGCCGCATAGGCATCGCCTAAATAAATGTATGCCTGTTGGATATTTTCCCCGTCGGGATATTGTTCAATATAGAGCTTAAAGCCTGCCTCAGCCATATCATAGGCTTCTTTATTTAAATGATTTTTGGCTTCATTAAAAATATCGGACGGTAACATTACTGCCTTGTTTTCCGTCTCTTGCGCGGCAGTTGTGGTAGCATTTTTTACAGCTGCGTTGATATCATCCAACTTAGAGGAAAGATTAAAAATTTGGGTATCCAACTGGGATAAATTTTCACTGGATACTGATAAATTTTGGTTCAGTTCGTCCATTTTGCTGGCCAACTCGGCCTGGTTATTTTGCACGGTGGCCAGTGTTTCATTGAGCTGCTGCATCTGCAACTTAAGTGCACTCATATCCCGCTCGCTGGCAAGACAGCCCGACAACAAAAGGCCCAAACCGCCTAAACAAAGGGTATATAGATATTTGTTCATACGGTCCGGGCCTCTGTTTCAAAAGATTAGTTTGCAGTCAAGATAGTATCCGCGCGGCGGTTCTTGGCCCAGCAAGCCTGTGTAGCTTCGTAGCAAACAGGTTTTTCTTTGCCATAAGAAACCGTGCTGATTTTGTCAGCCGGGATACCTAAGCGAACATAATAAGCCTTTACTTCATTGGCTCTTTTCTCGCCCAAAGCAATATTGTAAGCAATGGTGCCTCTGTCATCACAGTTACCTTCCACGACTACTGCGTAGTCAGATCCGGCAGCCTTGATAGCTTTTGCATTGGCTTCCAATATGTTACGCGCTTCGGCAGTCAAAGTAGCTTTATCCAAAGCGAAGTGTACCACACCCAAGGATACTTGGGCAGCAATTTCTTCGGTATACGTCGTGTCTTCTTCAAGCACTACTTCGGTTGTGCCATTGCCTAATAAATCGGCATTGGCATCGTCCTTGACATTCTTTTTGCAGGCGGTTACACCGGCAGCCAAGGCGAGTACTAACGTGAGTTTCAACAAGTTCTTCATGTTGTATGTCTCCATTGTGCGTATAGTTTTTCTACAAATATAATGATAGCAGACTTGCTGCCCTTGGGTCAACCCGGTTTTAGGGTTAGAGTTTTAAAAGGAAAGTTTCGCACAAAGCAGCTCCCGCCGCAAGATTAATTTAAAGCATAATTCCACCCGGTAAGTGCTGTTTCTGCAATGGCTGCTGTTTGGCCTCCTGTTTCTTGCTTACATACATTAGCTTGCACGGAGGAAGTGTCTGTACTGAAAACAAGACACACATTATGGTGTTTCATACGCGGCGGATAAATTTGATATCCCATGCCAATTTGATTGTGAGTGCAACGAATATACATATCCTTGTGTTCACTGAAAGGAGCCAGTGTACAACTAATATATGTGTTAGCTGGAGCTTGAACATCTAATACCGTCCTATCGTCTGTGTATTGTCCGTTGGCTAAATAGTAAACCTCCTCGGCATTGAGCAGACTGTGCGCCAAAATTTTCATGGTATTATAACGGGTTTTTACTACCGCCTTTTGGTATTGCGGTAAGGCAATCGCGGAAAGTATGCCGATGATGAGAACGACGACTAATAATTCAATTAACGTAAATGCTTTTTTCATATATTCTCCTTTATTTCCGTTTTGGCATACTAAAATTATGCCAAAAAAAAAAAACGAGTCAAGGGGTAGGGGCGCTTTTTTCATTTTTCCACCAGAAAAATGAAAAAATTATTTTCAATCAAAAAAGGGAAATAACATAAGGCCGTCATTGCCGAGTGTCTCTGTCGAGAAGCTCAGGCTTAGAAAAAACGAGATTCCCGATTACAAATCTCGGGAATGACGGCTCCTTTTTATTCGGGAATGACAGAGTGGTAGATTTAGGAAATGATATACAGAGTTGTCGTCCCCCAGTATTTGTCGTCCCCGAGGGCCGGTATCGGGGACCTCGTTGTTATATTTATCGGGTGGAGTCCAACTTACATTTCCATATTTTCAGCGTAAAACTTGGAAAAAGTGAAGGTAGACCTTGACTTGTTTTTTTTTGGTATACTTACTTAGTAGCCGGATTTGCAAGGTACTATTTTTGCTTCTGGCCCCTTGCGATCTTATCGCAAGGTATTAAAAAAATTAGGAGAATGTTATGAATAAAAAAGCATTTACACTAATAGAATTATTAGTCGTAGTTTTAATCATCGGCATACTTGCCGCAGTGGCGCTGCCGCAATATCAAAAAGCAGTGGAAAAGTCACGAGCGACTCAAGCACTTACCTTATAAAATCACTGTCTCAGGCGCAAGAAACTTATTACTTAACCAATGGTTCTTACGCTACCAGTTTTGACGATTTAGATGTAGATGTGCCCAATAATTTTACAGGGAATAGTACATGGCATAACGTTCCGAATGGAACAACCAACGTTACTTTATCGAATGATAATTGGTCTCTACAGATATTTAACTATGCCGAACTTTCAGTTGGACGTATCAGTGGCAAGTATGCGGGAGCAGGTTTTATTTATCTGCCTTATTTTTTTGGAATTCCTGATACACTCCATATTGCTCCCGGTTCTATTTTTTGTGCAGAAAGACACAGTAATGGACTGGTCTTTAATCAACCAGATGGAGCTTTTTGTGAAAAAATAATGAATGGTACATTTGATTCCGTACAAGGTGGTATTTACGTTTATAAACTAACTTATTGATTTTTCATACCTTTAATATTAAATAGCACAAAAAAGGACGGCCACATGGGGTCGCCCTTTTTTTGAATCAAATAATTCCTATTTCAGCAGATTTTTTAGACTAAACGATTCCACTTCCTCTTTCATCTGTTTAATCGCGTCGTCCACTCTAATCGGTTGCGTGTTCGTACCGTCTTTCAGACGCACCGTCAGCGTACCGTTTTCCGCCTCATTCTTACCGATAATGGCGGTGTACGGAATGTGCTGCATATGCGCTTCGCGAATTTTCAGACCCAATTTTTCCGGACGGATATCCAGTTCGGGGCGCAAACCCGCCGCGCGCATTTTTTTGGCAACTTCCTGCGCAAACGGCACTTGGTCGTCGGTCAGCGTTAAAAGTTTAATCTGCACGGGAGCGAGCCACAAGGGGAACCACCCCGCATAATGTTCAATCAGCACGCCCGTAAAGCGTTCAATACTGCCGAACATCGCGCGGTGCACCATAATGGGGCGTTGGCGTCCTTCCGCCGCGACATATTCCAAATCAAAGCGTTGCGGCAAATTGAAATCAAATTGAATAGTAGACAACTGCCACAAGCGGCCAATAGCATCCATCACTTTGATATCAATTTTCGGTCCGTAGAAAGCCGCTTCCCCGGCGTGCGTGGTGTATTCAATATGATTGGTCTCCAGCACGTGTTTAAGTGCGTTTTCGGCGCGTTCCCATTCTTTTACATCGCCGGTAAAATGTTCCGGATGTTCGGGGTCGCGCGTGGAAAGTTCCACCGCATATTTTTCAAATCCGAAGGTTTTGAAAATATGCATAGCATATTCAAATGCCTGTTTGACTTCGTCTTCTACCTGTTCGGGCGTGCAGAAAATGTGCGCATCATCCTGCGTAAATCCGCGCACGCGCAGCATACCGTGCAACGCGCCGGACCGTTCATAGCGGTACACCGTTCCTAACTCGGAAAAGCGCAACGGCAAATCACGGTACGAGCGCAAGTGGGATTTGTAAATTTCCACGTGGAAAGGGCAGTTCATCGGCTTAATTTGATAGGCCTCATTATCTACTTCCATCGGGTGGAACATACTGTCTTTGTAAAATCCGGCGTGGCCGCTGATTTCAAATAAATGCAGGCGCGCAATATGCGGGCTGACAACGAGGTCATAGCCGCGTTTTAAGTTTTGGTCCTTAATCCAATCTTCCAGTACCTTGCGCAGCATACCGCCTTTGGGGTGCATTAAAATCAGCCCCGGCCCGACGTGGTCGTTAATGCTGAATAAATCCAACTCCGGCCCGAGTTTGCGGTGGTCGCGCTTGGCGGCCTCTTCCTGCTGTTTGACATAGGCGTTAAGCTCGTCTTTGGTGTTGAAACTTAGTCCGTAAATGCGCTGCAACATCGGGCGTTTCTCATCCCCGCGCCAATACGCGCCGGCAATCGCAGAGAGTTTGAAATTATTGATTTTGCCCGTGTGTTCCACGTGCGGGCCGCGGCACAAATCGGCATAATCGCCCGTGAGATAAACGGAAATCTGTCCGTCCTCTAATTCCTCCAGCAGTTCCAGTTTATACGTCTCACCACGCTCTGTAAAAAACTTTTTGGCTTCTGCCTTGCTCATCTCTTTGCGTTCAAACGGAATACGCGCCTTGATGATTTCCTTCATTTTGGTTTCAATGGTTTTTAAATCTTCCGGCGTGAAAGCATGCGGACAATCAAAGTCATAGTAAAAGCCATTGTCAATGGCGGGGCCGATACCGAGTTTCGTACCGGGAAAAAGTTGCTGCACCGCGGCGGCCATAATATGCGCGCACGAGTGCCGTTTGGTTTCTAGTTCATTATTTTCCATAAAATAACCTCAAGCGGATAAACCGCCCAAATTTATATAATAAAGTATATCAAATTAGGGCGTGCCCCTGCCGAGCCGATATGAAACGCATACTTTCTTTTTTGACTCCTTTATCTGTTAATTGGAAACTATTGCTCGTGGCCTCCGTGCCTGCTGTGGCGGTAACGGCGTTTGGACTGGTGCAAGTACAAGTCACTTCTCCTATGGCGTGGGCGGTTACGCTGTTAGGCAAACTGCTGGTAGAATTTGCTTTTTTAGGTTTATGCCTTTCTGTGCTTAATGCCTTGGGATTGAAAAATAAATGGGTTTTGGGCATTTTGTTGTTTCTTTACTACTTTGCCATGACCGCCGATTTTGTGCTGCTTTTATATTTCAAAGAACGTTTTGGGGCGAAGTATTTTGACACCTTGCAAGGCGGCGATTATGCCTTTATGACCGACTGGCGGCTGCTGTCTTACTTTGCGGCAGTGGCATTTTTCTGTGGCGCAATTTTGAAAAAATGTTTTACACCTGTGCCGCGCAGGCAGGCAGTCAAACAAGCCGGGCTGTGTGCGTGCGTGCTGGCCTTTTTTATTTTCGTAAATCCGTTTGCGCTTTTGGCAAAACCCAATGATTTTTTTGCGCGGTATTTTCTCCCCCCGCTGCCCGTGTATCTGTTTAATGCGCTGACCGCTAAACACCCGACGGCCTTGATTACTAAAGACCTGTCGGCGGATGTGTCCGACACCACCCGGCAATACAATGTTTTTACCGCGCGAAATACAGGCATCGGCAAAAATTACACACGCGTAATTTTGATTGCGGTGGAATCCTTGTCTGCCAAGTATATGCACCGTTTTAATGCAAACATTCCCGCTGCTGCCGGGCGCGGCTATGACAACTTATTTGAAAAATATCCGTCGGACACGCTGCAAACTGTTACGCTTTCTACGCTCTACGGGCTCTCGGTAATTTTTTCGTCGCACCCGTACGCCGAGCTAAGTTTTCAAAATAATTATCCGCTTTCTTTCGTCAAGGAACTCAAAAAAGCAGGATTTCATACCGCTTTTGTGCGCGGCGCACATGAAGATTATATGCACGAAAACGAGCTGTTTCATCAGGCGGGTTTTGACGTCGTGCGTGGGTGGAATTATTTTGAAGCCAAGCCCGAATATCAAAAATATCTGACGTGGTGGGGTTTACTGGACCGCAAGTTATTTGACTATGCGGCTGACTATTTGCAGGCTCATCAAAACGAAAAAACCTTTTTGACCTTGCTGACGGTAGACACGCACGTTCCGCTGGGCCGCTTGGATTATTTGGACCAAAAATATGAGGAAATTGACGGGCAATTTTATGACCGCCCGACCTTGCCGCGGGCGTTCGCGCGCGTCGGGCAGGACATACAGCGCTTTGTGCAAAATTTGCGCGAAAAAAATTTACTGGATGAAAACACACTTATTTTGGTAACGGGCGACCACCCGGCGTTTTCCAATATGGTTACGCCGGGCTTATTTGAGCCGTTTGACCCGGTGTTTGACCGCATTCCGTTTACTGTGATTACCGCGCCCGCTTTACAAAAACCGTTAGTTACCGACGGGCTTGCGAGCCAATTAGATATTGCGCCTACTGTACTGGACTTACTGAATTTACCGCAACCGCGCGGATTTTTCGGACACAGTTTATTTGAAGCAAACGTACCGCGCAGCGTGTTTGATATTAAAGAAGATTATGTAGTAGTGACAACGCAAAACGCGCGGCAGGTTTTTCCGCTCAACTCCCGCCGCCCGTCTGACAAAAAACTCTTAGAGCTTATGCGTACCTTTTGGGTGGATTAAAATTTAACCTCATATCTGGTAATGTTACCGCTTAGATTTTCTCCGATAACACCGCCGGATAAAGAGCGGCATAATTCATTAGACAAATCATTATATGCTTCACAAGTTAAATTACTTCCTTTGGCATAAATCCAAATATCCATTCCATATTCATGCACAAAACATCCACCGCCACCACTTTTTGCTGGACCGCAGTTAGTTCCTTTGGGATAATATGCAGAAATATTTGTCTCACTACTACTCCAATTTCCCTGCTTAAATTGTGTAGCTCCCGCGGTAATATCTATATCCAAATCTCGTACATCTTCTGCATATTTTCCATTTGCCAAGTAGTAAAGTTCATTGGCTTTTTGTATTTCTTTAGCATACATAATGTATTGCATCAATTTGGTTTTTGTAACTGCCTTTTGATATTGTGGCAAGGCCACCGCCGCCAAAATACCGATAATTAATACCACTACTAACAGCTCTATGAGCGTGAATGCACGCGCCATTCCCGAGGTACACCCACTTGTCATCCCCGAGAGCTGGTATCGGGGATCTCGTTTTTTTCTAAGGCTGAGATTGCCGAACCCTGCGGGCCGCCAAACATTCGGTAAT
>JAZNWO010000018.1:0-24079 GCA_045593365.1 Candidatus Avelusimicrobium sp. | reverse complement strand
GGGGACCTCGTTTTTTTCTAAGGTTCAGATTCCCGATAAAGACACTCGGCAATGACGGCTTTTTTATTTGTCGGGCGGAGCACAACCTACATTTCCATATTTTCAGCATAAAACTGGGAAAAGTGAAGGTAGGCCTTGACTCGTTTTTTTTTTTTGGTAAAGTATGTATAGTCATAAGTTGCAAGATATTATTTGTTGACTTGGCTTGCGAGGTATCGCAAGGTCACAAAACTACATTATATCCCGCATAGAGACACTGCGGGATGACGACAGAAAAAACATAGGAGAATATATGAAAAGAGCATTTACACTCATTGAATTACTGGTCGTCGTACTTATCATCGGCATACTATCTGCAGTTGCATTGCCGCAATATCAAAAGGCCGTTAATAAAACCCGTTTAATGGAGTCTCTAATACAAGGTCGAGCTTTGATGACAGCTCAAAGAGAATTTATGATGGCAAATGGAACTTTTGCTACAGATTTAAGTATGTTATCTATAGAAACTCCCGTAAATAAATGGACTTGTGTGGGCTCCTGGTGTAAGGCACGGGGTATTAACGGTGCACAATTGCAAATAAGCTTTTGGCCAAGCCAAGCAAAAGTAAATATGCAGTGTATAGCGGAAGGAACGGAAGGAGATGAATTATGTAAAAGTTTAGGTGGCACCTATTCCTATACGAACGAAGGAAGTGACACCAACTATTACACGGTTATACCCTATCAATAATTTCTTTATTTAAGAAAACCCCCACTGTTTAGCGGGGGTTTTTGACTGCTGCGAAATACGAAAATACTAACTTATTCTTCCATAACGGACGGCGCTGGTATTTCTGCCGGGGCGTTATCCGGCGCGGCTGTTTCCGCGGGCGCATTGTCTGGCGCGGCTACTTCTGCCGTCGACGCGTTTTGTTCCGTTTGCCCGGTTACCGGTTGTGGCTCGCTCTGCTGTTGGGACGCGGCATATTCCTCACGCAATTGCTCCTCAAACGGACCGAAGCCGCATTTTTCATCCCAGCCGCCACCCAAGGCTTTAGATAAATTTACTAACCCGACCAGTTCGGTCTGCCGCGCCTGCGCCAAAGACATTTCTGCCTGCAATAAATTGCGCTCCACGTCCAGCAACTCCATGGTGCCAATCAGCCCGGCATCCTCTTGCTTGCGGGTCAATTCATAGCTGCGGCGCAAGGCCTTGGTCTGTTTCAGGCGAATATCAAAGGTATCACGGTTAATACGGTTGGCATTTAAAGCATCCAACGCTTCCTTAAAAGCGGTCTGCACTGTTTTGGCATACGCAGCCAACATTTCGTCGTATTTGGCTTGGGCCGCTTTGTTTTGGGCCACAATTTTTCCTCCGGCAAAAATTGGCTGCGAAACAGCACCCGCAATTCCCCACATCCCATTCGGGCTCATAAACAAGCGGTCTAACTCGCTACTGGCATAACCAGCCATTCCCGTCAGAGAAATATCCGGAAAATATGCCGCGCGCGCCGCGCCGATACGCGCATTGGCTGCAATTAATTGCCCTTCGGCACTGCGCACATCCGGGCGGTTGGCCAAAAATTGCGACGGTAAATGTTGCGGCACTTCCGGCAAAACAGCTGCGTCACGCAAATGACCCTTGCGCTCGCCGGGTCCTTCCACCATTTCACGCGGACTGGCTCCAATGAGTACTGCCAGGGCGGTTTCAGCCTTGCGCACACTGAGTTCCAATTCTTTGGCCTGCGCCTCTACGGAATACATATCCGCTTCCACACGGCGCAAATCTACCTCGGCTATTACCCCGGCCTCATAGCGGCTGGTATAAATGCGCACGCTCTCGCGGCGGGTTTCTAAGGTGCGATTGGCAATCTCCAGCTGTGCATCCAACATCCGCAACGTAAAATAAGCCGTAGCCACCTGGGCTGTTAACGACAATAAAACCGTATCCTTGGCGGTCATTGTGGAAAGCAGTTCGGCCCGTGCTGCTTCACTCAAACGGCGGTACTTGCCCCATAAATCTAATTCAAATGCCGCCACTACCGTACCACTGCTTGCCGTCTGGCCGGAGCCGTAATAATTCCCCGCGCGTCCGCTGGCGCCTTGCAGACCGATAGCCGGTAATTGGTCGGCCACTGCACTGGTTACCCCGGCACGCGCTTGCTCCACCCGGGCAAGAGCTTGTTGTAGATCCCAGTTATATTGGAGGGCTCGTTTTTCTAATTTATTTAAATCCTCATCAGCGAACATCTCCCACCATTCATAATTTTGAAACACGCTAAAATCTTCCCCGGGCTGCATATCTGCCGGCAAATCTAAATTCGGCCGCTTATAGTTTGGGCCGAGCGCACAACCCGCCATAAAAGCAACCCCCAGCATTGCGGCCAGTACTTTCTTAAATGTCATGCAACACCTCCTTTTTTTCTTGTTCGCTCTGCGTTTTTCCTTTTTCTTTCCAACCCCCAGAAATTAAATAAAAGAACGTAGGAATAAACATCGGCGCAATGGCCGTTGCCCCTAACATACCAAATACTACGGCTGTGCCGATTGCATGGCGGCTGGCTGCCCCGGCCCCTGTGCTGATTGCCAGCGGCACGCAGCCTAAAATAAAGGCCAGTGACGTCATAATAATTGGCCTAAAGCGCAGGCGAATAGCCTGCACGGCCGCTTCATAAGCCGTGGCACCTTGCCCTTTAATCATCACGGCAAATTCCACAATCAAAATAGCATTCTTAGCAGCTAAACCCACTAAAGCCACGAGTGCAATTTGGAAATAAATGTCGTTGTCTAGTCCGCGCAAATACGTACCCAAAAAAGCACCAAACATTCCAAACGGCACCGCCAAAATGACTGCAAACGGCAGGCCCCATTTTTCATATTGCGCGGCTAAAATTAGGAACACCACCAGCATTCCCAACACCAACGCGATAGTAGATGAACTGCCGCTAATCGTTTCCTGATAAGTAGTACCCGTCCAAGACAGAGTAAACTCTTCACCCAGGGTTTCCTTAGCTACCGCTTCCATAGCCGCAATGGCTTGCCCAGAACTGTAACCTTCCTTGGGAGTGGCCATGACCTTTGCCGCCGGGAACGCATTAAAACGCTCCACCATATCCGGCCCCAAAATCGGCGTCAGGGTAACAAAGGCGGACAGCGGCACCATATCGCCGGTATTGGAACGGACATAAATTTCGCCCAACTGTTCTGGTCGCGCACGGAAGTCCCCCTCCGCTTGCATCATAACCTTAAAACTACGGCTAAATTTGGTAAAGTCATTGACGTACGCCGTACCGAAAGTACCTTGAATACCAGCATATAGTTCCGACAAGGACACGTTCATAGACATCGCCTTGATTTCATCTACTTTCAAATCATATTGCGGTGTAGCGGCAGAAAAGGTAGTTGTTACGCTAGCCAGCTCAGGCCTCTTTTGCGCCGCAGCAATAAATTCAGTTACTTTGGCCGATAAAGCCTGGCTGCCCGTTCCGGCGCGGTTTTGGATGTATCCCTCCAATCCACCGGTGGTACTCATTCCTAAAATCGGCGGTGGATTAAACGGCATCACAACTGCGCCCGGGATTTGCCCGGCACCTAATTTGCCAATTGCAGCCACCGTGCCGAAAGAGGAAAGCTCATAAGTTTTGCGTTCCTTCCATGGTTTTAAGGTAACAAACGAAGCAATAGAGCTACTTTTCATCGTGCCGCTGAGCATATCATATCCGGCAAAGGTTAATTCATCCTGTACAGCTGGTTGATCAGAGACAATATTTTCCAACTGGTTTGCCACTTTTTCCGTGCGTGAAAGCGAGCTGGACGGATCTAACATAGTGGCAATCATAATAAGCCCTTGATCCTCGTCGGGTAGTAAGCCGCCCGGCACCAATTTAAACAGCCCTACCGCTGCGCCCCAAATCAGCGCAATCGTAAGCAGCGCCACGGGAATGCGGCGGATAAAAAAGGCCGCTAAACCTGTGTATTTTTCTGTGATTTTACTAAACCAATTATCAAAGCGGAAGAAAAAGCCGCTCGTTTTGGGTGTCATATCTTTGAGCAGCAACGCACACAAAGCAGGCGTGAGTGTCAAGGCCACTAATCCGGAAATCACTACTGATACCGCAATTGTAATAGCAAACTGCTGATACATTACTCCAGTAAATCCGCCCATAAATGCTACCGGCACAAACACAGAGCACAACACCAGCACAATCGCAACAACAGGCCCGGTTACTTCGTCCATAGCTTTAATCGTGGCCTCTTTGACGGGCAAATGCTCCTCGTGCATAATACGCTCTACGTTTTCAATGACCACAATTGCATCGTCTACCACAATACCAATGGCCAACACCAAACCAAACAAAGTTAGCGTATTAATAGAAAATCCTAACAGCAGCATTCCGGCAAACGCCCCTACAATAGACACAGGTACGGCCAGACACGGAATTAAGGTAGCGCGCCAATCATGCAGGAACAAATATACCACCAAGAACACCAGCACCATGGCTTCAATCAAGGTGTGTATTACTTCTTCAATAGAGGCCGTTACGAACAGCGTGGTATCATAGGCCACCTTGTATTCTATTCCACCCGGAAAATTGGCCGCCAATTCGTCCATACGCTTTTTGACTGCTTTGGCAGTTTCCACCGCATTAGCACCCGGTGACAAAAATACACCAATAGGTACAGCAGGCTTTTTATTGTATTCACCGGAAAATTCGTAGGTTTGGCTGCCCAACTCCACGCGTGCAATATCCTTCAGGCGCAAGGAGGTACCATCTGGATTAGCGCGCAAAATAATTTCCTCAAACTGCGCTGGCTCTTTCAAACGGCCCGGTGCTACAATGGTATACATTTGGTCCACGCTGGTCTTTAACGGTGGTTGGCCGATTTTTCCGGCGGCACGCTGCGTGTTTTGCGCTTGCACGGCCGACATGATGTCTGTTACGGATAAACCTAACTGACTCATCATATCGGGTTTGAGCCAAATACGGATAGAATAATCATTGGCAGACATTACCTGCGCGTCGCCTACTCCCTCAATACGTTTTAAATCATCTACTACGTTGACTAAAGCATAGTTGCCGATATAGGTGGTATCATACACCCCGCTGGGCGAATACATCCCGATGATCTGCAAAATAGCAGAGGATTTTTTCTGTACGGTTACCCCGTAGCGGCGCACGTCTTCCGGCAACGACGTAGTGGCGGCCTGTACCCGGTTGTTTACGTTAATCATGGCCTGGTCCGGGTCGGTACCTACCTGGAAATATACCAGCAAATTCATATCCCCGTTGGAAGCAGAGGTAGAATTCATATACAACATATCCTCCACTCCGTTGACCTGCTGCTCAATAGGAGCCGCTACCGTATCGGCAATCACTTCGGGGCTAGCACCGGGATATTGGGCCGATACCTGCACAGACGGCGGCGTCAAATCCGGGTACTGCTCAATAGGCAGCGAGGTAATAGACACAATACCCGCCAGCAAAATGAGCAGGGAAATAACGGTAGAAAAAATGGGACGGTTGATAAAAAACTTAGAGAACATAGCCGCTCCTTATTTTTTATCTGTTTCTGTATTTGCGTTGGCAGCCGCAGCGGGCGGCACGGCAGACGTCGGCGGTAACTGTTGTATATCGCTGGTCTCGTCACGCTGAATGGCCTCATCAAAAGTGGTAATATCCACCGCCGTGGCTGTACTGGCTGCCGTCGGACTAGGAAGAGGTGCTGGCACCGAAAATTCTTTTAGCTGTGGGGTTACTTTCATACCTGGGCGAATTTTAATTAACCCCTCCGATACCACAGTTTCGCCGCCTTTCAATCCTTCACTGACAATATACAGATTGTCCTGCAATTGCACGGTAACCGGTTGGGATTTAATCGTTTGGTCCGGTTGCACTATATAGACCAAATTACCTGTCGGTGTACTAAGCACGGCAGAGGCTGGCACCAGCACGGCATCTTTATACGTCGCACCGATTAAGCGCACGCGCACAAATTGCCCCGGCATCAGCATCCGTTTATTGGTCGGATTGGGAAATTCAGCGCGCATGGCCAGCGAAGAGGTTTTGACATCTTCAGTACTGTCAAAGAAAATAATAGAACCTTTTTCCGGGTAAACGCGCCCGTCAGAGGTAATGGCTTCCACATATACAGAGGTTTTATTGTTGCCGTCCTTTAAAGTAATGGTTCCGTCCAAATACCCTTCGGCCAGTTTGTAAAATTGTGCGCTGGGCATAGAGAAATTGACCCACAGTGGTTGGATTTGCACCATGGTGGTAAGCAAGCCATTTCCCGCTGGAGAAATTAGACTGCCCACGGATTGTGCTTCCTTTCCGGTAATGCCGGAAATCGGCGCGAGCACCTTGGTATACTGCAAATTAATTTTTGCATCATTAACGCCCGCCCGGGCCACCTGTGCAGCTGCTTGTGCAGCCTCGTAAGCGGAGAGGGAATCGTCATAATCCTTTTGACTGACGGCGTTATCGGCGCGGAGTTTCTTCATGCGTTCATAATCGCGGCGGGTACGATTTACGTCTGTTTTAGCTTGTGCAAGCGTACCTTGCGCACGTTCCAACGCCACCTCATATTCCTGCGGGTCAATTTGGAAAAGCTGCGTACCCTGCTGCACATACGCTCCCTCATCAAAGAGACGGGCTTTTAAAATGCCCCCCACCTGGGCCCGCACCTGGATTTGCAATGAGCCCGCCACTTGGGCCGGATATTCAATATTCCACGGTAAATCTGTTTTGAGCACTTTCACAGTAGACACCGGCAGTGCTGCTGTTTGCGCAGCGTCCTCTTTTTTACGACACCCGCTGCTGAAAAAAACGCACACCACTAGTAATGCACCCAACACTTTTTGTAGTTTCTTCATTTTCTCCTCGCTTGATCGGCACAACAAAAACCGGCAGGCCTCAAAAACCCGTTTATATACATTAAATTAAAATTAGAGGGAAAGTACAAGATTTTCAACCGCAAAAAAGGGTTAGAAAAGAATAAGCGAAACTCTATTTCTATTGCAAAGAATAGTAATTGCAGCCGTTTTTAGACGTAAAACCTGGGAAAAGTGAAGGTAGGCCTTGACTCGTTTTTTTTTTTTGGTAAATTATCTATAGCTGTAGATTGCAAAATATTATTTGTTGACTTAGCTTGCGACGGGTCGCAAGAGTACAAAAAGACAGGAGACAATATGAGAGAAGTAATAAACAATATCATAAATAAGGTCCATCCTGAGAAGCCGCTACTCAGGATCTACAACTTCCTGGGTAGTTGCTTTTATCGCAAAACAACACAAAAGGGAGAGACCCTGAATTACAACATTTCAGGGTGGACTTCTTTTTTAGGTGTGCGGGCATTTACACTCATTGAATTATTAGTCGTTGTCCTTATTATCGGCATATTGGCTGCTATCGCTCTGCCGCAATACCAGTTGGCTGTTGTCAAAAGCCGGGTGGGGGCTATTTTACCTACGATCAGATCATTAGCCGATGCCCAGGAAGTATACTATATAGCTAATGGACAATATGCTACGCAACTGAGTGATTTGGATATAGAGGTCCCTGCTACTTGTAGTGCCGTTAGTGACAGTGAATTATCATATAATTGCGGAGATTATTCTCTGTTAGAATTTGAGACGGATGGATCTGTGGATATTAACTATTGTCCCGGTCATACGACTACATGGAACGATTGTAAGGACAATAGGGATTTCCAAATTGCTTTTCGGTTGCGACATTGGAGGTGGGCAGACGGAGAGGCTGGAAAACAATTATGTTGGGTATATACACCTCTGGGAAATAAAATATGTGCCAGTTATGCGGGGCTGTATGAAGCGCACGTCGGAACCGGTGCTAATCTATAGTGCAGGGCACCTAAACTTTTTATTTTTTCAGTTGTACTTTTTGCATCATATCGTACATAATAATGCTCGCGGCAGCGGCGGCGTTTAAGCTGTCCACATTGCCTTGGCGCACTTGCGGAATGGAAATAATTTGGTCACAATGCTCGGCGGTTTTTTCGCGGATGCCCGTACCTTCCGAGCCGATTACCAAAACCGCGGGCGAGGCATAATCAGTTTTGGCAATAGATTGTCCGTCCATATCCGCACCATAAATCCAAAAACCTTCCTCTTTAAGGTCTAGTAAGGCCGTGGATAAATTGGCTACTTCCACAATGTTTACATTTTCCACCGCGCCGGATGCCACTTTATAAACAGCAGGCGTCAGCCCGACGGTGCGCCGTTGCGGTAAAATAATCGTGGAAAAGCCTAAACACGCGGCACTGCGGATAATCGCGCCCAAGTTTTGCGGGTCGGTCATTTCGTCTACTGCCAGCCACAAATCGTCTTTTTTGCCTTCGGCCTCGTAGATAGCATTAGACAGTTTCATCACGCGCACGGGTTGCACTTTGGCAAGCACGCCTTGGTGATTAGCGCCTTTGGTGAGCTTGTCCATCATTTTGATATCCATACGGTCAATTTTGACATTACTGCGTTTGGCCATGCGGATAATTTCTTCCACCGCGCGGTGCCCGGCCTTGTTGTCGGCCACATACAATTGAAGGACGTGGCGTTTTTTGCTTTTTAACGCTTCCATGACGGCGTGTATGCCGTATAAAGTATCTAAATTATCGCTCATAATTTATCCTATTTGGCGCGAGCCGAAACTCATACCAGCTTCCAGTGCCGCTTTCACTTCCGCACCATTTGGGTCTACCATTTTTAATTTTGAAATTGCATCGGCAATTTTTACTTCGGTCATGGCAAAGCCGCGCAGGGCCGCCATATATCCAAACTTACCTTCCAACACCATATCCAACGCTTTTGTACCGTAAAGCGTGGAAAGCCAACGATCAAATGCCGTCGGCGTGCCGCCGCGCTGGGTGTGGCCAAGTACGCACGCGCGCGACTCAATGCCCGTGCGGTTTTCAATCATATCGCTTAGTTTATTGGCAATGCCGCCCAAGCGAATGGAATCGGTACTGCCCGCTACCGTGCGGCTGACGGCTTGTTCGCCCGCTTCGTTTTTAGCGCCTTCGGCCGCGACTATAATACTAAAGGTGCGGCCTTTGGCTTTGCGCGCTAAAATTTGCTCTACGATGACATCATCATTATAAGGAATCTCCGGGATTAAAACGATATCGCCGCCGCCCGCAATCGCCGATCGCAAAGCAATCCACCCTGCGTAGCGTCCCATGGTTTCAATAATCATCACACGGTGGTGGCTTTGTGCGGTGGTGTGGATGCGGTCAATGGCTTCCGTCACAATAGACAGCGCGGAGTCAAAACCGAAGGTTTGGTCGGTGGCGCACAAATCATTATCAATGGTTTTTGGCACGCCGACCACCGGCATACCCAAATCAATAAATTGTTGTGCCATGTGTAACGTGCCGTCGCCGCCGGTGGCAATGAGCGCGTCTAAATGGTGGTCTTTAAAATTGTGCATGGCAACTGAAGACATATCGCGCGGACTATCCGGCGTGCCGAAGGGAGCAAGCGTATATTTGAAAGGATTAGCAATGTTGCTAGAGCCCAAAATCGTACCACCGCGGTTAATAATGCCGGAAACGGTTTCAGCAGTGATGTGCATAAATTCATTGCGCACCAGTCCGTCAAAGCCGTTCTTAAAACCAATGACTTCAATGCCATGTTTGAGTGCGTTTTTACTCACGGCCCGAACAACTGCATTTAATCCCGGGCAATCCCCACCAGCTGTCAAAATACCAATTTTTTTAATGCTCATATTTTCCCCCCTGTATAACCTTTGCGCGTTTGGCGCACCCATGTCGCCACTTGGTCAATAACCCAGTTTGGCGTAGATGCTCCCGCGGTAATAAAAATCTGTTTTGGACGGATAACCTGCTGCGGAGTCAGTTCCGCTTCGGTTTCAATGTGCAAAACCTGTGGGGCTAGTTCGCAGCACAATAACGCCAAGCGAGTAGTATTAGCGCTATGTTTACCTCCCACTACAATCACCAAGTCTGCATTCTTCGCCAACTCCATCGTCTCACTTTGGCGCAGTTTGGTTGGGTGGCAAATAGTATTTGAGATTTGGCACACCTGGGCTTTGGCTTTAATAATTTCTGCCGTTTCTAAAAAAACGCTTTCCTTCTGCGTGGTTTGAGAAACTACATTCACTTTCTCAAAATGCGGTAGTTCCTGCGCCTCGTCAGGGCCGGACACCACCACTCCTTTTCCTTGTGTGCTGCCCAGCAATCCCAATACTTCGGCGTGGCCGCTGTCACCGACAATTACAGTTGCATAGCCTTGTCTTGCATATTTGGAAATCACCTCATGGGCGTGTTTGACCAGCGGACACGTAGCATCTACGACTTCCATACCGCTTTGCATTACCTTAGCACGAAAGGCCGGTGTAATTCCATGTGCGCGAATCACCAGCACTCCGGATTTATCAGTTGCCTGCTCCGGCGTATCCACTGATGTAATTTGTTTCTCGGCCAACATATCCGTCACTTGTTTGTTATGAATAAGCGGCCCGAGCGTATAAATGGGCTTCTTGCCGGAAGCTTCCAGCTCCAGTACTTTATCAATAGCCCCTTTTACACCCGGGCAAAACCCGGCGGATTTGGCAACGGTTACTCCCTGGTCTTTATCCATAGCTATATTATAGAAAATCACGCTTGCAGAAATCAGCCGTATACATAAAAAAAGATAAACCCAATCAGATTTACCTTTTATGCGTATATCACAATTAATAATGCGTTTGGGTATTTCCCAGCCCTTCTCCCGGTAACGGCTCTATGGCTTTCAAACGGTTCCAAAATTCTTCAATACTTTGAATACGTTCCTTGGGGTCCTCTTTCAAAGCATCTTCTAACAATCCGTCTACAGCAGGTGGAATACCCGAGGCTAATTTAGAAGCAGGATAAATCTTTTTGTTAGCGATATCAAATCCTTTTACGCTCCAAGGCACCTGCCCCACCAACGCTTCATATAAACACAAAGCCAATGAATATACATCCGACTGTTTGCGCATAAACCCTTTTTGCTGTTCCGGTGCCATATACGCCGGCGTACCGGCCACGGTACGCGCCCCGGTTTGACCGTCTACTGATTTTTTGGCTACTCCGAAATCCATGACCTTGGCAGTACCGTCCTCTTTAATCATAATATTGCCGGGTTTTAAATCGCAGTGAATGATGTCCTGCGAATGGGCATAATGCAATCCCCTACAAACATAATCAAAAATCTGTTTTGCCTCGGAAAAAGGAATTTTTCCATCAATATCCAAACGTGTCTCTAAAGTTTGTCCGTCCACATATTCAAACACTAAATATAAACTGCTTTCCGATTCAATTACTGTATAAATTTCCACAATACATGGATGACGTAATAAAGCCACCATACGTGCCTCAGCTAAAAATTGTTCCCGGATGTACGCGCTGCGCACCAACTCCGGCCGGACACGCTTAATGGCGACTTTTCGTTTGAGCACTTTGTCATAGGCTTCATATACCTTGCCCATACCGCCTTCGCCAATTTGCCGCAAGAAATCATACTGTTCTTTCACTTCCACTTCCTTGCGGCTAAAGGAAGTCTTAGGCCCGCGGCGGAAGAAATCCTCATAACGCAAATACACAAAAATCATCACAGCCACCAAAACAACAACTAAGTATACAATCAGCCAAACAGGAGTTGGTTTACTGGACGGGAGAGTCGTTTCCTGCCGGGTGGTGCCCATTTTTTCTCTCAACTCTTTACGGACATTTAAAGCCAATTGTGATTTTGGATTTAAACGCAAGGCTTTCTCTATATCAATACGGCTACGCTCATAATCTCCTTCCTGCAAATAAGCTTGCGCCCGCAAAATATAGGCCCTTGGATCTTGCGGCGCCACCGCAATTGCCTGTCCGGCAGAATAAATCACATCCTTTGGCCGCTGTAACCCTTCATACGCAATCGCCAATAACAAATAAAAACGCTTGTCTAAAAAGTTTTTGGATACCAATTCGTTAATGCGTTTAATGGTACCCGTATAATCTTGATTTTTTAAACGTTGGTTGAGCGCGGCAATTTCGTTGTCGCGTGTTTGTTGGTCGAAAACAACAGCTTTGCCAGTAGTAACCTTGTCAGAAAATTTTCCGCCTATCATTAACGGCTCGGTACTTTGGGCGGTAGCCCCCGTAAAGAATCCCGCCAAGGCAAGACAAGTAATCAGTAATGTTTTCTTGAGCATATTCATATTTTACCACAAAATACTCCTTTACGCACAGTAGCCGTCTTGGATAGCCCGGCTGAAAATTATATAATAAGGATATGAATACACGTCCGATTGGTATTTTTGATTCGGGGTTGGGAGGCTTAACTATTTTGAAAGCTCTCCGAAAGGCTTTGCCCCGGGAAAAACTGATTTATTTTGGCGATACCATCAATATGCCTTATGGATCTAAGTCCAAAAAAGCAGTGACACGCTACTCACTTGCCATTGCGCGTTTTTTGGAAAAACAACCTGTCAAATTGATTATTATCGCGTGTAACACGGCCTCGGCTTTGGCACTGCCGCAATTGCAAAAAAAAATTGCCGTCCCGGTAATGGGCGTCATTGAGCCCGGTGCACAGGCGGCAGCCTGCCATACCCGTAACGGGAAAATAGCAGTGCTCGCCACAGAAGCTACCGTGCAAAGTCTTGCTTATCCTCAGGCACTTAAACGCTTAAATCCCCGGCTGCGTGTTCTACAACAGGCTTGCCCGATACTTGCCCCTTTGATTGAAGAAGGTTGGATACATAAAACCGCCGGGCAGCTTATTATTGCTGACTATCTAAAAAACGTAGCCCAAAGCGGCTGTGATACAGTGATTTTAGGCTGCACGCATTACCCGGTCATTAAACAACTGATTGCCAAACAACTGGGCAAACACGTATGCCTAGTGGACTCAGCCGATGTGTTGGCTGATGGAGTAAAAACCCGCCTGACCCAACAAGATCAGCTTCGCCCGCGCGGAAAAGGCAACATAAAAATTTATGCCAGTGACGACCCAACGCGTTTCAAGCGCTTGGCCAAGCATATTTTGGAGCAAGAGTTGCCACACGTCCTTTTGAAGAAATTAAATCCATGAATTGTTACTCGGATCCACGTTTAAGTGCTATAGGTATCTTGCACGGCACTACTGGCCGTACAGATGGTAATATGCGCTTGGCTGAAAATGCCAGCCGTCTCTTTGATACACAAAACCTTCCGAAAGAACATATTGCCCGTTTTAAACAAGTACATTCAGACCGGTTGGTCCGTGTTTCTTCTGTAGCGGAAGTAAAAGCACTACAGCATCTTGTGCTACAAGAGGCGGACGGATGGATTTTAAGCGGGCACGGAATAGGGGCTGCTATCCTGACCGCCGATTGCGTACCGCTTATTCTGTGGGATGAAACAGCCAACATACTGGGACTGTCACATTGCGGATGGCGCGGCGTAGCAGCAGGTTTACCAGCCAAAACCGTCCACCAGATGCGTGCGTGCGGTGCGAGAGGAAAAATTTCCGCCTGGGCCGGGCCGCATATCCAGGCGTGCTGCTTTGAAGTGCAAGCCGATGTAGCCGCACAATTTCCGCTTGGTAGGCAAACTCGTAACGGAAAACAATTTGTAGATTTAAACCAAGAAATCACATACCAGCTCACGCAGGCAGGCGTGGCCGCAGCTGATATTGTTTACTCGAAACACTGCACCTGCTGTGAGCCGGAACACTTCTTTTCCTTCCGGCGAGATCACCAAAAAGATGCCCTGCTAACTTTTGTTTACAGACCATAAGGACTTGCACTTTTGCTACGGATTTTATTTAATAAGCTTATGGACACTCAAGCTAAGATTTTGCTAGCCGACGACAGTTCCTCCATCCGGGACCTGGTTTCGGAAATTTTAACCGACGCAGGTTTTACGGTCGTTACTGCACAAGACGGTCAGGAGGCACTGGAAAAAATTTACAAAGAAAATCCCGATTTACTCATCCTAGACTACGAAATGCCCTACAAAACAGGTTTTGAAGTTGTACAAGATGTCCGCCAACACACTGGTTACCTGCACACTCCAATTATTATTTTTACCGCTGTTACCGATAAAGATACCAAACTGCAAGGTCTTGGCTTAGATATTGACGATTATTTGACCAAACCTGCCGATGCAGATGAAGTGGTGGCACGCGTTAAACTGTTGCTTAAACGCAACAAGCAAAAAATGGATTGCAACCCGCTCACGCGCCTGCCGGGTAATCCGTCTATACAGGCACGCATTGAGCAGGAAATTAATTCCGGCCGCAAATTTGCTGTCTTGTATTGCGACTTAAATAATTTCAAATCCTTTAACGATAAATATGGTTTCGCCGCCGGGGACCGCGTACTGCTGGCCACTTCACGCCTGCTGACCGACGCAGCACAAACCGACCCCGATTCTTTTGTCGGACACATTGGCGGGGATGATTTTATTCTTGTCTGTGGGCTGGAACACGCAGAAAATATCGCCCAAAAAATTGTAGAAGAAATGACCCGGTTGTCTCCATCATTTTACAACGAGACAGACCGCGCGCAAGGATTTATGGTCTCTACTAACCGCAAAGGAGAACAGGAAAAGTTTTCTCTTCTGTCTATTGGCATAGGCATCGTGCATAACTCGCTTAAACCGCTCACTTCGTTTGCACAAGTGAGCAGTCTTGGCAGCGAACTTAAATGTTTAGCCAAAAAACACAACGGCAGCTATTATGCTATAGACCGCCGCAATCAGTAACTTTCCTTGATATATAAATTCAAAACCCCCGGGATGAGTATACCGGGGGTTTGTACTACCCATGCGACCCGGAGGCCACATGGTGGGGGGATTGAGTAAAACTGTGACGCAAAAAAGGCAGCACTGATCAAGTGAGTTGTCACGCTCCCTTTCACAAAGCTGCCTTCCTCGTGTAATGCTTTACACGATAGAATAGCAACCTTGCTTTAGGTGACAACTCCCGGCTGGTATTAGCAGCCGCAGCTTCCTTGCGGAACTAAAAACAAAGCTCTAAATATTAAATATACTTATTGGGAAAAATGGCAGTATATAAACAAGGCAGCCATCTGACACTGAATGTTGCCACACGTTCAGTAACAGCGCTGCCTCAACCGTGTAATTCCTTACACAGTTAAATAGCCTCGCTGTTCTTGGGGTGGCAACAAATTGCCTAAGCAAATGTCCCGTACAAGACGGACCCAAAAACAAGTCTATTTAACTTTCAAATTTTAGGGCACAAAGCCCTGCTTTTATTATGCAAAACTTATATGGGAAATGCAACTGGTTTTTTAGCATCCTTTATAGTTTTCTCTTTTCCGGTGTAAAATTTAGAAAAGTGAAGGTAGGCCTTGACTCGTTTTTTTTTTTTGGTAAATTATACTTAGGTGTTGGTCGCAAGAAATACATTTTTGCACCCCTTGCGCGTAAGCTGCAAGGTTATAAAAAGACAGGAGAATATATGAAAAAAGTAAAAGAGAATAAAAAAGGATGTCATCCCCGAGTGTTTCTGCCGGGGATCTCCCTTATTGGTTATACAAACAAGCGAAAAGCGGGAGATTCCCGAACCCTGCGGGCCGCCAAACCTTCGGGAAGGACGGCCTCTTTTGGCTTTACACTCATTGAATTACTCGTCGTTGTTTTAATCATCGGCATATTAGCGGCAGTCGCCTTGCCGCAATACCAACAATCTGTACTTAAAAGCCGTTTTGTCCAACTAAAAACCATGGCTACCGCACTTGCCCATGCTCAAGAAGTGTATTATTTGGCTAACGGAGAATACAGCCATTCTTATAATGATTTGGATATAGATACCCCGGCTTATCAGGAGGAAACGCCCAACACATCTCAAGGAATTGACCGACCAAGAAGAACCTTCTCTTGGGGTTCATGTACCTTATGGGAGGAAGGAAGCGTTTCCTGTCTAACAGGAGATGTTGTAATCATGATATACAGCAAACAATCTAATACCTCGTACGCCGGAAAATCCGTTTGTCTAGCCCGCAATGCCTCTATCTCTTCCATAGAAAATAAACTATGCAAGAATGAAACAGGTCTTGCGGCCCCCACCGAATCTACCGATACGAATATGCGGTGGGTATATCCGTAAATATTCCCAAACAAAATATAACGGCGGAGAAAATTTTATTTTCTCCGCCGCTTGGTATACTCCGAAATCACCGTTTTATTTAAACGAGTTTTGACCTGTTTTTTGCTGCAGGTAACCTTTCAGACCGGATGGGTCACTGGAGTGCCGCAGCGCCTCTTCAAAGGTAATTCTCTTCTGCAAATACAAGTCTCCCAAGGTTTGGTTCATAGTGACCATACCTTGGCCCACGCTGGTTTGCATCGTACTCATAATCTGTTCGGCTTTTGCGTCGCGGATTAAGTTGCGCACGGCGGAGTTAGCAATCAATACTTCCGCTGCCATTACGCGTTTGCCATCTACCCCTTGCAACAACTGCTGGGAAATAATAGCTTCCAACACAAAGGACAGCTGCGTACGTACCTGCGGCTGTTGGTTGGCCGGGAACACGTCAATGATACGGTTAATAGACTGAATAGCGTCGTTGGTGTGCAAGGTGGCAAACACCAAGTGACCGGTTTCCGCTAAAGTCAGACACGCTTCAATGGTTTCAATATCGCGCAACTCGCCTACCAAGATGATGTCCGGGTCTTCGCGCAGGAAGTGTTTTAAGGCTGCTTGGAAGGATTTAGTATCAGCCCCCACCTCACGCTGGTTGACAATACTACGTTTATGCGGATGCACAAATTCGATCGGGTCCTCTACTGTGATGATGTGATTACTTTCGTGGACATTTAAGTAGTTAATCATACTGGCCAGTGACGTAGATTTACCCGAACCCGTCGCCCCGGTAACCAGTACCAAACCCTTTTCCAGTTTCATTAAATTGTATACCACCAGCGGCAGACCCAACTCCTCAAAGCTCTTAAAATCATTGGGAATGGAACGCAGCGCGGCGGCCACGCAGCCTTTTTGTTTATAGACGTTTACACGCAAACGGCCCAAACTTTTCAAACCAAAAGAAAAATCTGCTTCTAAAGTTTCCTCAAATTGTTGCTTTTGGTCGTCCGTCATAATAGAATAAATCAATCGCTGGGCCACCTCCGGCGTAAGGGCTTCGTATTGGCCCAATTGGTACAATTTTCCCTGAATACGCAGCACGGGCGGCACGCCAACAGTTAAGTGGATATCGGACGCATTATTCTTTTTCATAATTTGGAACAAGTCATCCATGATAATGGTTTTGTATTTGGATACTTCTTCCGTATTGTTCGGTACGTTCTCTGCCATAAACCCTCTCTTTTATGAATTAATTTTTCCCACTAAATCTAGTGTAATATTATTTAGCGCGCCCGTCAATTTCTTTTTGGCGGTGTCCGCCTGAAACACATACACAATGGGTTCCTTGCGCGCTTTAGCTAAGCGGTACTTGACTACATACACATCCCGGTGTAACGGCTCAGCCGCCCATACGCCGGCATATCCATTGGCCAGCTCCTTGGCGTAACGCTTGGCCAAATAATCCGCCACGCTGCCTCTGTTTTGGTCCAAGGTATAAGATTGTACAATTTCTTTAGCCTGTTCCTCCGGAGTTTTAGCTGCTTCCACTGGAGCTGCTGCCAGGGCCGGACCGGACGGAAGTTCCGTTTCGGCAGCCACCGGCGTGTTCACACGTGTCACAGGAGCAGCCGCAACGGGAACAGATCCAACAGTTTGTTGTCCGACAGCTTGGCGGTAGGATAACAATAACCAGCCGCCAATTACACAAGCTATCATCGCAGCAATTGCCAGCCAATACATCTCCCCTCCTACGGTACGCAAAGCCCCCCCCCACGAAGAGGATTTGGAACGCAAAGCAGCTACCCGCTCTGCAGGCCCAACAGTTTCTTGTCCAGTATGCGTTTCCGGATTGGTTGAAACGGCAGCAGTGCCTTGCGCAGTATTTTCTTGTTTCGCGGAGATACTTGTTCCTGTTTGCAAATCAGTATCTTGTGACTGCTGAGCCGCCAACGGTTGGCCCGCTGCTGTCTCGGCAGGCATTTTTTCTCCCAACGGCAAAACGGCTGCAGTTTGTAAATTACTTAAATCCTGTCTTAATTGTGCTTCTGTCTTACGGTCTGATTCGTCCGGCGTGGCCGGGCCTGCCGGTTCTGCACGGTTGGGTACTAATTCATCAAAGGTATCCGTAATGGGTTTTGGAGAGGAAGGATCCGTTCTTTCCATTTGTTTTTTAAGTACCTTATCAAAATCTAAATCGGAATTGGTTTTCGGGTCGGGAATGCCCAAGATATTACCTAAATCCCCGTCCTGCATTGTATTGAAATATTCTTCAATTGGGCTTAACTGGGAAGCCGCGGTTTCTTGTGCCGGCACCGCCGCTAACGGAATACTATCTGTTTCCGCCGCTGCAGCAGGCAAAGGCGGCAAGGTAGGCGGTTCAGCTGCTTTTTGCACGCTTGTTGCCTCTTGCGCGCGCGGCGGTATGAGCGGCAATTGTATATCAGATTGCGTGGCCGCTTCGGTTGTTTGAATGGATGGTTGCGGAGCTGTTTCTTCCACTGTTAATTCAGAAGAGATCGTTTCAGTTTTCGGAGCATCGGCAGCCGCAGTTTGTACAGTAGAGGTGGCATCTTGAGCCGGAGTTTCTTGTGTAGAAACGGGTTGTGTATCTGTTGTTTCGGAGGCTGCTGGCACAGGGGTGGCGGTTTCTGTGGACTCTTGCAAAACCGTTTCTTCTTTTGTAGCGGTACAAGTAGCAGTATCTGTCTCTGTATCAGTATCAGCTGGAGTTTGAACTGTTTCACACCCGGCAGCTGCTGTTTCGGGCATCTTGTCTGTCTGCTTTACCGCAGGCGCAGCACCCGTAAAATCAAACTCCTCGTAACACGCCGCTTGTTTCCAATAAGTTTCTTCTTCACAATGTCCTTCCGGGCAAACTAAACTGTGTGCCCCAAACCCAGCCCGGGTAATTAACTCCCCTGCCGGAAAAGGTCCCACAATATCGCCGCCTTCAAAAAGACAGTATTTTTTCATAATTTAGTGGCAATGTGACAACGCATTTTGCAACCGTTTGATTACTGTTTCCTTGCCCATATATTCTAACATTTTAAACAGCGTAGGTCCGTGCGTGCGGCCCGAAACTGCCACACGTACCGGATGAAAAACTTGTCCGGCTTTGTAACCGTTAGCTTTGGCAAAGTTGCGCGCTGCCGCCTCTAAATTCGCTTCCGAGAAATCGGCCAGCTCGCCATAAGTCTTAATCATTCCTTCCAAAACGGCCTTTGCTTCCGGCTTGCCAAATACTTTCTCTAAAGCCTCTTGTTCAAAAACGGGCTCCTCAAAAAAGAAACGGATTAAATCCGGGATTTCTGTTAAGAGTTTATATTTCTCCTGTTCCAGTCCGACGATACCTTCCAGTTGTGCGCGGGAAACTTTGCTAATATCAATGCCCGCTTTTTCAATAAACGGCAAGGCATAATCGGTTAAAGTAGCAATAGGGGTCTGGCGGATATATTCACCATTCATCCAATTTAATTTTTCCGGATCCATAACAGCAGGGCTGGGTTGGCAACCCGAAATATCAAATTTTTCCTCTAGCTCGCCCGAGGCAAAAATCTGCTGAGAATCTGACGTCGCCCAACCTAAAAGCGCCAAATAATTTTTTAACGCTTCCGGCAGGTAACCCATATTGCGAAATTCCACCACATTGGTCGCACCGTGACGCTTGGATAGCTTTTTCCCGTCGGGTCCGTGAATCATAGATAGGTGTGCAAAAATAGGTTCTTTCCAACCTAGCGCACGGTAAATTTGAATTTGCGCAGGGGTATTAGAAATGTGGTCATCACCGCGGATAACGTGGGTCATACGCATCAGATGGTCATCTACCACTACGGCAAAATTATACGTCGGGTAGCCGCTGGTTTTTTGAATGACTAAATCATACAAATCCTTGCTTGCAAATTTGACGTGGCCACGGATCAAATCGTCCCACTCCACATCGCCTTCCGTCGGCATACGGAAACGGATAACATATTTACGGCCTTGTGCCTCCAATTCTTTTTGCTGCTCGGGGGTAAGGTCCCGGCATTTACCGCTGTATTTTGGGGGGCGGTGTTCGGCCAAACATTTTTGGCGGTTTTCCTCCAATTCCTCTTCCGTGCAATAACATTTATAGGCTTTGCCCTCGGCAATCAGTTGGTCAATATATCTTTTGTAAATTCCTTGGTCGGCACGGATAGCTTGATAGTATGGAGCGTCAGGGCCTTTATTGGTACCGTCGGGCATTGGACCTTCATCCCAATTTAGTTTCATCCACTGCATTCCTTCAAAAATAGCATCCGTGGAGGCTTGCGTGCTGCGCTCCTCGTCGGTATCTTCAATACGAAGCAAAAAAGTACCTTTGTTTTTCTTAGCGAATAGATAGTTAAAAAGTGCAGTACGCACACCACCGATATGTAAAAATCCCGTGGGAGACGGGGCAAAACGAACTCTGACTGTCATGTGATAATCCTCACTGCGAAAATAGTCTTATAAATATATTATACTTATTTATGCAAAATTTTTTAAAATAGAAAAGAAGCATTTTATTTGTTTTGCACAAAAAAGGGTTTATGATTTCTTTTTTTATAATTGCCGGTCTGGTTACGGTACTAATGCACATAGTAGTAGGCGGGTGGTTTTTTCTTTTATTTCCGAAACTGGGCTGGAAGTTGTCCGTTGTTTTTTTGCCGCTACTGTTGACGGTACTTACCTTCTGCACCCTTTCTTATACCCGCACACATTACGGAAGAGTTGAAAATATCTTGTATTATGCGGCTTATATATGGCTGGGGTTGGTTTTTATTTTATTCTCTTTAGTAATCCTTTTTACACTTTTGCAAATTATACTCAATATCCTCCACATTCCACACGTACGTGCGATATTAGGACCGACTAGTTTACTGGCAATATTCGTTGCCGCAGGTGTGGCAATTTGGGGCGGATTTTCCCAACCGAAAATTAAACATATTTATATTCAAATTCCCGGCGCACCCAAAATGACCGCCGCCGTGATTTCAGACAGTCACCTGGGTATGGGAGTTTCGCTTGCCCGGTGGGAAAAGGCCCTTGCCCGGCTGCAAGCCGAAAAACCCGATGCAATATTTGTACTGGGGGATGTGTTTGAATACGGCCCGGACCGCGAAAAATATGCGCAAGCCCTTGCCGACCTGCATACGCCGCTAGGAACTTACGGCGTGCTGGGCAATCACGAATACTATGTTGGATTACAAAATTCCATAAATTTTTACAAACAGGCTGGGATTGAGCTTTTGCAAAATCAGATTGGCATATTACCAAACAATGTACAAGTTATCGGCGTAAACGATATACAAACGGCACGCGTTTCCGCGCAGCAACTAGACAAACTGCTTGCCCAAACCGACCCGAACGCCCCGCGCATTTTGCTCAGTCACCAGCCTTTGTTGACCGATACCGCCGCCGCACATCAAATTCCGCTTATGCTCAGCGGCCACACGCACGCCGGACAAATTTGGCCCTTTACATACTTGGTAAAATTGCATTATCCGTATGTGTACGGCTTGCACCAAACCGGGCCGGAATCGCGGCTTTATATCACCTCGGGAATGTTTTATTGGGGAATGCCGTTGCGCTTATTTACCCTGGCAGAGATACCCTTTATACATATCAATTAATATGCTAAATAAAATAGGAATTGTACTTCTTGCAGGTTTGTGTTTTTCCGGTTTTCTCTACGCAGCAGCACTGGCCGAACCCGTGCAGTTTGAAGATTTATCTGCCGAGGAACAATTAGGCCAAACGCTTACGTTGTCGGTGGATGTGGACAGTGCCGATTTATTTCGCCCGGCCATTGAAAGTGGAAAAGTGGGCAGTGTACTTATTCAGTGGGGCACGTACTCGCTCACGCAAACCCGCGACCTGATTGCTAAATTACAAAAATGGGCCGCTAACAGCCCGCATAAAATTCCTTTACTGGTTGCCATTGACTACGAGGGTGGCACCGTGTACACGCCCATTACCTTGGGCTTTGACTATTTGCCAACCAATATGATGTTATCCGCTGCCGATGATGAGGATCGTACCGCTGCCTTGGCTTACCTGGCTGGGTTGGAGCTCAAACGCACAGGCATACATATCAATTTTTCCCCGGTACTGGATGTAAATAGTAATCCGCATAATCCGATTATCGGCGTGCGTTCCTTCGGCTCAGACCCAGCCAATGTAACCAAAATGGGACTATCGTTAATGAACGGCTTTAAAGCTGCCGGTATTATCAGCATCGTTAAACATTTTCCGGGCCACGGAGATACAAACGTGGATTCTCATTATCAGGTACCGATAGTCAAAACTCCCTACCAAGAGTTACAAAAAATACACATTGCGCCATTTGCACAAGCAGTCAAACACGGCGCACAAGGCGTCATGACTAGCCATATTTTGTATCCTGCTTTGGACAGCCGCGAAATCGCCACTTTCTCTAAAGCTATTTTACAGGATTTATTGCGCACCCAACTGGGCTTTACCGGACTGATTGTGACAGACAGTTTGGACATGAAAGCCACCACTTCGTTTTGCACGATTCCGAATTGTGCCGTGCGCGCATTATTGGCCGGATCTGATTTGATTTTGCTAGGACGCTATGTAAAACCGCTGTATACCTTTGAACAGATTGCCAAACAGCTGCCTCAAAATCCGGCCTTGCAACAGCGTGTAGAACAATCCGCCCGTAAAATTTTTGATTTAAAAAAACAATTAGGTTTATTAGACACTCCAGCTGCTTTGCCGCCGCCTATTGATCACGTCTACCGCGCTGAACTGCAGCAAATCAGCCGCCAGGCTGTATCGCTAGTGCGCAACCGCGGGCACGTTATCCCCGTTACTTCAACAGGCGAAAGTAAAAAACCGTTGGTATGCGCGGTATTTTTTGCACCGGGCCGCTTTGCCGACCAACTGATGCCTTTTACGCGCCCTTTTTTAGAAAAGGGTTGGCGCGTGCGCAGCTACAATGCCGCTATGACGCCCCAGGCCATAGATGCCCGCCGGGCGCGGGCGTGCGCCGAAGGTAGCGATTTATTAGTACTAGCCAGTTTACAATGGGCCGATAAAACCAATGCAAACCAAAAAAGAATTATTGAGGAATTGCTGCAAAAATATCCCAAGGCAATTTTGATTTCTACAATGAGCCCGTATGATATTACCAGCTATCCGCAAGCCGGCACTGTGTTGGCTACCTACGGGCTTAACAAATATGTGTTGCAAACTGCCGCGGATATTATTTTAGGCAATCAAAAAGCTTTGGGCAAGTTGCCGGTAGATTTACCGCAAGAGGTAAAGCAATAACTATTGATAGCGCCAAGAGGTAGCGTTTTGCCCTTGCCAAAAATAAGTGGCAGCTCCTGTTTCTGCTTTGCAAAGTTGATTTTGCGCAGAGGATAAATCCACATTAAACGCCGCGCAAGCCCGCTTGCCGGAATCGTAAGAATGTAAAAGACGTATCTGATAACCCATTCCTATATCAGGATTATTACAAGAAACCTGATTGGCAACCGTATCTGAATCGCCAATCTCTAAAGAACAATTTCCCCAGTCATAAGTATATACGCTTGGCCTAGAAGGGTCTATTGTTCCCCCGGAAAGTTGTATATCTAAATCCTCCAGTTTGGTGGCATAGTATCCGTTGGCTAAGTGGTAAACTTCCTCAGCATCGGCCAAACTGTGCGCCAATACTTTTAGTTGTACCAGACGGCTTTTCATAACTGCTTTTCTGTACTGCGGCAGCGCCACTGCAGCGAGTATACCTATAATTAAAACAACTACTAATAATTCAATCAGTGTAAATGCTTTTCTCATATATTCTCCTTTCTTTCAATTTCCAGATACTAAAATTATGCCAAAAAAAAAAAACGAGTCAAGGGGTACCTATTTTGGCGCAGCAAACACTATCCAAAAAACGGCACGCAAAAAGTAGCGTGCCGTTGTTTGTTTTCAGTCAAACAGGACATAACATAAGGCCGTCATTGCCGAGTGTTTGGCGGCCCGCAGGGTTCGGCAATCTCCCGCTTTCTTGTC
>JAZNWO010000017.1:0-22309 GCA_045593365.1 Candidatus Avelusimicrobium sp. | reverse complement strand
CTCGTTAAATATTTTCTTACGGTATTTGGTCGGAAGTACTAGGTGGTACGTACAATCATACACACAGTTGCTTTGTCTTCTAAACTCTCTCATACATTCATTTTAGCAAGAAGATTTAGGGACTTGCACTGTATCCCCCGGGTTACGCCGGGGGAATTGTGAGAAGTAGTATTAAAAAAGGCGGAATAAGTTATTCCGCCTTTTTGCCACAACTTTTTTTATAACTTACTAATATCTACTAAACCTTGCGTTAGCAGAGCACGTACGCGCCATAATAATGCCAAGCGGTTTTCGCGCACGGCCTTGTCCTCTACATTGACCATTACGTCAGCAAAGAATTTGGCCAGCGGCTTAGCAAATTTGCCAAAGGCACTCAGCGTCCACATACAATCCTGTTCGCTTTGGCAGCCGGCCGATAAAGCAGCAATCCGGTTTTCCGTCATAGTCACAGCCGCAAATAATTCCTTTTCCGCGTCCAGGGTTAGCAATTCCTCTTTCACTCTGCCGTCGGATGGAGCGGCTTTCTTGAGGATATTGCACACGCGCTTGGCAGATTGCGCCGCCGTTAAAAATGCCTCGCTGCCGTGTTCCTGTTTCAGCACGCGTAACAATAATTCCACATTCGGCAGAGGCATTTCATACCAATCATTTACCGCTTCTAATGTGCCGGGTTCGTGGCCGCGTTGCTGCATTAATAATGCTAAGCGTTGGAATAAAAATTCTTTGAGCAGCGGTTCTGCTTTAGCGCTGTCTTTGCCTGAGTATAAGCTAAAGGCTTTACGTAATACTTCACGGATAGATACGTTTAATTCTTTTTCCAACAACAACCGTACTACCGCAAAAGCCTGGCGGCGCAAGGCATACGGATCCTCGCTGCCCGTCGGAATTTGTCCGATTAAAAAGTTTCCGGCCAAGGTGTCTAATTTGCCCGCCAACGAAACAAGTACCCCGGGTAAGGTACCAGGTAATTCGGCATTGGCTGACAACGGCCAATAGGCCTGTGCCATGGCTTCTCCTTCGGAGGAATGTCCTTCCAATTCGGCATAACGCCCGCCCATATAGCCCTGTAGTTCCGGAAATTCATACACCACACTGCTGGCCAAATCGGCATACACATAACCCGCGGCATACGTGACGGAATCCTTGATATCTTGTTCCTCTAAACGGTCACACAGCCACATGGCCAATTCGCGCGTGCGGTTGGATTTATCCAGCAGCGTACCTAGCCCGTCAATAAAATTGCGTTCGGCCAGCTTGTTTTTAAAATAATCCAAACTTTCCTTTTTATCGTTTTCATAAAAGAAAACAGCATCGGACAGTCGTGCTGACATAACCTTTTTAAAGCCGTCGCGTACTTCGGGCTGGTTATCCGATACGCCGTCACGCACGGCGATAAAATACGGCTCAATTTCATTTTTCCCGTTTACTACCGGAAAGAAACGTAATTGTTTTTTAAATACCGTAGTAATGAGTTCTTTGGGCAAGGTCAAAAATTTCAAATCAAAATCTCCGGCAACGGCCACAGGATGTTCCGTAAAGTAAACGGTTTCCTCCACCAGGGCGGGATCTAAATCGGCGTGATAGCCGCGCGCTTTGGCCTCTGCCATTACACTGCGTACCAAAGCTTCGCGGCGTTCCTCCGGTAACACTAAAATAGGCTGCGGCTGGGCCTTGAGCAAGGCCACATAGTAATCTTTGTCTGCCTTTTCCACGCGAATGGGTTTGCGTCCGAAAGAAGTAATCGGATAGGTGTAACGGTTGGATTTGACACCGGCTACTTCAAACGGTACCACTCTGTTCCCGTATAGCCCGATTAAGCTGCGTATCGGGCGACCCCATTTGAGTCCGCTTTCTTCCCACACCATATTTTTGGCAAATTCTATGCCTGTGATAACTTTGGTAAAAATTTCCGGCAGCAGCTTGGTTGTTTTTTCACCCTTGATTTTAATATCGGCAAAAATAAAGGGCCCTTTGTCTGTTTCCTTGATGACAAGTTTTTCGGGTTTAATGCCGTTCTTTTGTGCAAAGCCCGCACTTTGGGGGGTAAAGTTTCCGGAAGCATCCTTTAATAACTTAGCCGGGGGGCCTTTAACCTCTTTTTGTACATCAGCAGACTTGGCAGCAATATCCTCAATACTCACGCACAAGCGGCGGTAAGTGCCAAACGCACTGATATTTTTGTATTCAATGCGATATTCGGCAAGCAAATTTTTGGCTAAATTTTCCATTTGTTCCAAAGCTGGTTTAACAAAACGGGACGGTAAATGTTCTGTACCGATTTCTAAAAATGCGTTCATTTGTCAGCCTCCTCTTTTTCCGCAGGCTTATCCTTTTTCTCTGACGGTTCCACACTTTCTACATACACCTTAGCACAGGCCTTGGCCAGGTTTCGGATTTTGGTAATGATATTGGTGCGATCAGAAACCGAAATTGCCCCGCGTGCTTCTAACATATTGAAGTAATGTGATACACGCATGGCACATTCATAAGCGGGCAGATACAAGCCTTTTTTGCACAAGGCGTGGCATTCTTCCTCGGCCTCCTGAATATAGCGGCGCAGATGTTCCACATTACTTTCTTCAAAATAGTAATGCGAAAATTGCCGTTCTTGCTCCCAGTGCACGTCACGGTAGGTCACGTTGTCATTCCAACGAATATCAAAAACATTGTCCACCTTTTGGCAATACATAGCAATGCGTTCCAATCCGTATGTAATTTCCACGGTAATGGGATTTAAGGAATATCCCGCCATATTTTGGAAATAGGTAAATTGCGTAATTTCCATACCGTCCAGCCAAATTTCCCAGCCGACGCCGGACGCACCCAAGGTAGGGGATTGCCAGTCATCCTCAATAAAGCGCACATCATGCTGTTTGGGGTCCAGTCCAATGGCTTTTAAGGAATTTAAATAAATTTCCTGAATGTTGACCGGGGCGGGTTTCATGATGACCTGATATTGATAATATTTGCCCAGGCGATTGGGATTTTCACCGTAACGTCCATCGGCAGGACGGCGGCAGGGCTCTACATAGGCCCGGTTGACCGGAGTCTTGGTAAGTGCGCCAAGCACTGTGGCGGGGTTGAAGGTACCCGCACCTTTTTCCATATCATAAGGTTGTACCAAAATACAGCCCTGTTTCTTCCAATAATCATTTAAAGAAGAAATAATGTCCTGAAAATTCATTCCTTGTTTCATATATCTTATTATACCAAACCCGCTAGAGAGAAAGCATATTTGGTAAAATAAAAATATGATTACTACCGTGATTTTTGATATGGACGGCACCTTATTTAGCACAGAGCCTATCTATTTTGAATGTTACCGGCAGGCTGCGTTAGAACAGGGCGTAAATTTTACATTTGAGTTATTTAACCAGTGCATTGGTATCAGTACCGAAGAAGCCCGGCCGCTGATGATTAATTATTTTGGCAAAGAAGTAGACATTAATGAAATCTACCGGGGTTGCTGCGTTCGGGTGGATAAATATATTGCAAAAAATCCTATTCCCGTCCGTCCGGGCGCGAGAGAGGCAGTAGAATACTTTTACAAGCGCGGATTTAAGATGGGGGTAGCTACTTCTAATGTTCGGATTTGGGTAGAAAAGATTTTGCTTAAAACAGGTTTGCGTCCCTATTTTTCTGAAATAGTAACTTCCAATGATGTTACTAATCCAAAGCCCGACCCCGAAGTTTATTTACGCTGCGCGCAAAAACTCGGCGCAGATGTGGCACAATGTTTGGTGTTTGAAGATTCTGTGGCGGGGGCGACTGCTGCCATTTCTGCAGGTATGCGCACGGTGGTGGTGCCGGACTTAAAACAGCCCGATACGTTCGTGCGCGAACACGCCTTTAAAATTTATACTTCCTTACAAGATATTTACCCCGATATGGACGAACTGCTGGGATAATTAGTGAGTAACAACTGATTCAAAATTTTCAACTGAAACAGGGGCGGCTCCCAGAGGGACTGTTTGGGTGGATAGACCTTCTTTTTCCAAGCCAAACGGTTTAAGCGTTTGTAACGGATAGGTTAAGTATTGATTTAAAAAACGGCGGCAAATCTCGTTGCATTTGCTCAAAGACAACAAATCCTCCGGGTCTGTAAAAATTAAGTTGGAAAATTTATCTTCATGCATACGCTGCCAAAATTGCGGTGTGATTTTAAGTACTGGGTGGTCTAAGCCAAATCCGGCAACAGCCATTAAACGTAAGGTAAATGCCGGCACAAAAGCAGAGGAGGGGGAAACGGCATCCAATTCGGTCAATGCCTGCAGTAACAATTTATACTTTTCCGTGCTGGATTGGCGCAGGGGTGTCAGACGCATAATCAGTTCGCAACAGTGAAAAGCAACCGTCTGACGCTTTAAATCTTGGCGTATTCCCGAAAAAACGGAATTAATTTTGCCACCTGTCACAGTGCCTAGTGTGCTGCCTCCGCGTTGGTAAATGCGGTAATCGCCGCAAACAAAAGGCTCGCTAAGTGCTTTGAGTTTCCCTCTTGCACGATTGACACCGGGCAAGCGCAAATTGATCCGTCCGTGCAGATGCGTGTAAAGGCACATCACGCGGTCTGCTTCGCGGAAGTTTTGGCGGAATAATACAATGCCTGCATCGGTATAAATCATACCTTATAAATGTAGCAAATTTGCAACCTGCCGTGCACGAAATTGAAAAAATCTTGGACAGCCGGGCCCGGAAAAGCTATAATATATAAGTCCTGTTGTGCCGCCTTAAGCAGCCCGGGAGAATTTATCTTAATAAGGAGTATACGGGTATTACAAAACCCGTAAGGAAAGAAGCAATATGTTACCTACATATAGACCTAATAAAGCCAAAAGAGCTAAACATATCGGATTTCGCGCCCGCATGGCCACCGCTGGCGGACGGAAAGTACTCAGCTCCAGAAGAGCCAAAGGCCGCCACGAATTAATCCGGGCCTAATATGCTTTGTAAAGGCTTGTCCAAAGGACTCCGCCTACATCTTAAAAACGATTTTAAGGAGATTATTCAGGGCGGAAAACGCATACAAGGCCCCAGCCTTGTCCTTTGGTATAAGCAGACCCCGGCAGACACACAACGTATGGGGTTAGTTGTATCTAAAAAACTAGGTGGTGCGGTGGTGCGTAACCGTGCCAAACGGCTTCTTCGGGAAGCCTTCAGATTAAATCGGGAAAAATTAGCAAGCGGGGTGGATTATATCTTTAGTCCCCGCAACAGCGAAAAATGGACTACACTGGCCCAAGCGCAGGAAGCCTTGTTCCAGTTGTGCCGCCGGGCAGGGTTATGGAAGGATACAGATACATACCCGGCAGGTGAAAAATATGAATAAAATTTCGCTGGTGTGCAGATGCACAGTATTGTTTTTTTTGAATATTTTTATGTTGCTGGTGCGGCCTTTGTTGGGCCCTAAAGGCGTGTGCCGTTTTACGCCCACCTGCAGCCAATATGCTCAAGAAGCAATTCGCAAATACGGAGTTATAAGAGGGGGATGGCTGGCCATTGTTCGGCTTAGCAAATGCCATCCGTTTCACGTGGGTGGGTATGACCCATTGCCATAACTCTGTTCCCGATAATCTGAAAGCGCACCAGGTGAAGTCCGCCGTTTCAAACGGCTGTTAAGAGAGGATTTTATGGACAGAAAATTTCTCATGGCGGCGCTTTTTTTCATGTTGCTGCTAACAGGTTATAACCAATTTGTTGTGATCCCCCGTATGCAAAAGCAACAGCAGCAAAAGGCCGCCCAACAACAAGCCCTTGCCGACCAGGAAGAAAAGACCACCCCGGCGGCAGATGCGCTGGTAGCCAAGGTTGCATATTCCTCTGCGCCGGAAGAATTAATTGTCTTTCAAGCCCCCACCGCCCAAATTACCTTTTCCTCCAAAGGTGCCGGTATCAAGGAATTTTTATTCAAAGATACTTTGGGGGATGTTAATCTGACCCCTTATAAAGGAGAGGGGTATTTCGCCACCTTACCGAAAGTGGATTTCCGCGAACTGCGCCGCACGCAAGAAAGTATTACCTTTACTGCTTCTTTAGCCACCGGCGTGGAATTGCAAAAAACGTACCGCTTTGGTCCGCAAGGATTAAACGGTTTGGATATGCTGTTGCGTAACAAAACGGCCCAGACCGTAACGGTACCAGAATTTGAAATTAATTTCGGACCGGGTTTGTCAACGGTCAAAAGCGAAATTAATGATAATGAACGCGAATCAAAAGCAGTTTATTTAATCCAAGAGACAGGCAAAAAACATCCGACCTTAGTTAACTTTACCGCAAAAGATACTTCACCTGTATCTGGAAAAGATTGGATATGGGCCGGATTGGAAAACCGCTATTTTTTGAGCGTGCTCATTCCGCAAAACTGGACGGCCGGTACGCTTTCCACCCGCAAGGAAGCTGTTACCACACGCAAAAGGATGTGGGGTTTGTTGGGAGATAGTCAGGTGGAAGGACCGCAGTTGTCAGTAGCGGTGCCACTGCAAACAGTACCTGCACAATCCACCTTAGAATTAAAATCAGATTTCTACTTTGGACCGAAAGATTACCAGCTGTTTGAGCAGTTGCCGTATCACTTGGGCCGCAGCATTGAATTTGGTTTCTTTGGCGCGCTGGGACGTTTGGCGCGCAACGTACTGGAATTGTTCTACCGTTGGACGGGCAATTACGGTGTAGCCATTATTATGCTGACGGTGTTGTTGCAGTTGATCTTGTTTAAGTTTACGCAAATGTCACTCAAATCCAGTGCGCAAATGAAAAAAGTGCAGCCGGAAATGAAGCGTTTGCAAGAAAAGTACAAGGGCAATCCTGAAATGTTAAACCGGGAGATGATGGCCTTGTATCAGAAACACCACATTAATCCGCTCGCAGGTTGTTTGCCGCTGCTGATTCAGCTGCCGATTTTCCTGGCACTGTTTAATGCGTTGCGTACTTCCTGGTCTTTGCACGGAGCGAAATTTATTTGGTGGATTACGGATTTGTCCTCAAAAGATCCGTACTATATTTTGCCTCTGCTGATGGGGGCAGTGATGTTTTTCCAACAGCGTGCCACCATGCCCGCCGGCATGGACCCGACCCAGGCAGCTATGTTTAAATATATGCCGCTGATATTCACGCTGTTATTTATGAATTTCCCGTCGGGGTTAGTGTTGTACTGGCTGACCAACAGTTTGATTACCTTTGGGATTCAAACTCTCGTAAATAAGAAACTCGCTAAAGTAAATTAAGGAGCCATTTTATGCCACAGAAGATTAAAGTAGAAGGGAAAGATATAAATGAAGCTGTAGAAAAAGGACTAAAGAAATTAGGTTTACGCCGTAACCAAGCAGAAATCAAAATACTTGAAAATCCGCGCAAAGGATTTTTAGGAATTGGGGCGCGTCCGGCAGTGGTAGAAATTCACAAAAAACGTTGGGCGTCTGCTGACTTGGATTCCCAAATTTATATGGATGTTCCCAAGAAAAAGCGTGTTTCTGGCGGCCGCAAAGGGCCGGGTGGAAACCGCCGCAACAGCAGTCGCGGAGGTGTAAAAGAGATAAAACGAGGCGGACGGCGCAGCTATATTTCCCACCGGGCCGCGGATAAGGCTCCGCGCGAAAATGAACCGCAGTTGTTACCGTCTGCTGAAATTCAAAATGCGGTGGTGCCTGATATCTTAAAACAACCGATGCAAGAGGCACAGCAGTATATTGAGCAAATTTTGCAGCACATGGAAATTAAGGCAGAAAATGTACACACTTGGTGGGATGAAAAACAAAACCGCATTTTAATTACCTTAGATTGCGACCATCCGGCTATTCTCATCGGTAAAGAAGGTAAGACCTTGGAATCATTGCAGTACTTGGCCACCTTGAGTATTAGCCGTCATTTTGAAAAGCCTATCTCAGTTGTGGTCGATACACAAAATTATTGGCGCAAAGCAGAAGACAAAATCAATGCCGATTTGGAATACGGTATTAACCAAATCAAAAAAGGCTACAGCGTGTATCGTTTCCGCCCGATGAGCGCGCAATTGCGCCGCTACATTCACCGCGCTGCCGACGGAAATGAATTTGCCATTACAGTTTCTGAAGGAGAGGGAGAATACCGCAAGGTAACCCTGCGCCCGCGCCCGGCCGACCAACCGGTTGCTAAAAAAGGGGAAACGCCTGCGACCGAAGCTGCGCAAGAAACGGTAGCTGCGGTGGAAACGGTGACGGAAACACCCTCTGCACAAACTACCGCAGAAACGCAACCTGCGCAAGGAACCGAAAACAAATAAATTGTTTTTTTGATACCAAAAGCCCTGCCCTTTGGTGGGGCTTTTTTCTTTGATTGAAGAATAGGTCTTTGGACCTATTCTTGAAATGGGCCCAAATTGCCTCTTGACGTTTTTTTTTGACTATACTACCAGTATACTGGACATGGTCAAAAATCGCGCAAGCCGCTGTTTTTGGCTAAATCAAGGAGGTAACCGTATGAAAAAGATAAAACTGTTTGCATTTATTGTTGGTGCTCTTTTTATGTTGCAACCGTTGGCCCGGGCCGATGAGGGACTATTTAAGAAAATAGAGAAAAAAATAGTAGAAAAGATAGAAAAAGCTAATGCGAGGGATATGAGAGCAGCCTATTCACTCATGTGCCAAGGCGATAAAGAACTTATAGATGAAATGTTGAAAATAATTCCTGATTACAACGATGCTACTAGCCCATTCCAACGAAAAATCGGAAATGAATCTGATTTTCGCGTACGAATACATGTGGTCGACAAAAATCTACTTACTGTTCCTGTTTTTCAATGGGTTAAATGTTACCCAAAAGGTGCTTGGGTAGTAGATGATGAAGGCTTAAGAGTGACATACTATGAAAAAGCATTTGCGTTTTTAGTATTTAACTATTCTCATTCAGTTCTTGGAGTGTATGTCGTTGGTATTTTACCACGCCACAAGTCTTATGACTTTTGGGGAAGTGTAAGAGGGCATGTTGTTATGCATAGGGCCCGTGAGTTTGTAGTATTTGATGAACCGTGGGATAGAACAGAAAATCCTATTACTGGACGTAATTTTGACTCTCCAAGTCATGTATTCATTTCAAGACCCAGATTAGAATGGTTATTTGGAGGCATATATGCAAGTGAACTTGAAGCCAAGTCAGAAATAGAATTGCGTAAGGCTGCTAAAAAAACAAAAGAATTCTTGTTTGGCGATGAGTGAGTTCAAAGCACAAGAAATGTGAATATCCCCGGGTAAATCTATTCGGGGATATTTTTTCGTCATTTTGTGTTTTATTCAACGCGCGCCCGCGTACGGAAAAAGCCTACCCAAGCCGTCCTAAAAATTATAAAATAACTATATATGCAAACGACCATTTGTGCCCCGGCCACCGGACCGGGACAGAGTGCGGTGTCGCTCGTGCGTGTGAGCGGCCCGGATGCGCTTGCCATTTTGCACAAAATTACAGGGGGGAAAAAAGAGTTTCCGCCGCGCGAGCAGGTATTTTGCCGCCTCTATGACGGAGAACAGATTTTGGACGAAGTTTTGGTCACGTATTTTGCCGCGCCGCGCAGTTTTACCGGGGAGGAAGTGGTGGAATTTGCTTTGCACGGCTCGCCCTATATCCGCGGGCGGCTGCTAGAACTTTTGTGTGCCCACGGCGCGCAGCCGGCCAAGCGGGGGGAATTTTCACAGAGGGCTTTTCTAAACGGGAAAATGGACCTCGTACAGGCGCAGGGGCTTTGCGATTTAATTGCCGCGGGCAATAAAGCAGCACACGATTTGGCGGTATCCTCTTTAGACGGGCGTTTGAGCGAAAAACTTACACAAACCAAAACCGCGCTGACAAATTTACTTGCCCAAATTGAAGCGCGCCTAGACGATGTAGACGAGGAAATGCCGCCGCTAGATGTGGCCCAGACTGCGCAAATTTTGCAGGAACAAATTTCACATTTAGCGCGCTTAGCCGATACTTTTTCCGTCGGACGTTTGGTAAAAGAGGGATTGAAAGTAGCCATTGTTGGTGCACCGAACTGCGGTAAATCTAGTTTGCTTAATGCCCTGGTTGGGTTTGACCGCGCGATTGTTTCAGCCCAAAGCGGCACTACGCGTGATACCGTAGAGGAAACACTGGATTTAGACGGACAAAAAATTATACTGACCGATACGGCCGGCATACGCGACCACGCGTTAGACCCTGCCGAACAAGAGGGTATGAAGCGCAGTTTAAAAGCCATAGAAAAAGCTGATGTAGTGCTTTTTGTGACGGACTTAACGCGTGATTTAACCCCACAGGAAGAATATTTGTGGAGCGATGTACAGAAAGCAAATAAACCCACTGTACTGGTGCTCAATAAAACAGACAAAGCTCCGCAAGGCCATTGTGTATTAGACGGAAAAGCACAATATACCGTACACGTTTCTTGCAAAAAAGGTGACGGCATTGACAGACTTAAAAAACAGTTGGCGGATTTCGTTTCCGCGCCGCTTGTACAAAGTGACGATGGGGTAATGATTTCCAATTTGCGCCAATATCAAGCGGTGCTGGAGGCGCAAACGGAATTGGAAAGCACATTTGTGCAACTCAAACGCGACGGCGATTTAGAATTATATGCCGAGCATATACGCGCAGCGTTGCGCGCACTGAAGGATTTGACCGGGGAAGTTACGCCCGACGATGTACTGGATGTAATTTTTTCAACTTTTTGTTTAGGAAAATAAATGTTTGACTATCAGCAAGAATATGATGTGTTAGTAATTGGCGGCGGGCACGCAGGCTGCGAGGCCGCATTGGCGGCTGCCAAAACGGGTGCGCGCACCTTGCTGATGAGCCAAAATTTAGATACCCTTGCGCAGATGTCCTGCAATCCCTCTATCGGCGGAATTGCTAAAGGGCAAATTGTGCGCGAATTAGATGCACTTGGCGGTGCGATGGGCCGCGTGACTGACGCTGCTGCCGTACATTACCATATGTTAAATACGGGCAAAGGCCCGGCCGTGCATTCGCCGCGCGTACAGTGCGATAAGAAAACTTATCAATTTACCTATAAACATACCGTGGAATTACAGCCCAATTTAGAATTAATCCAAGATGAGGCGGTGGAAATAGCTACGTCGGACAACGCGGTATGCGGTGTGCATACCTTGCGTGATACCTTTTACCATGCCAAAACGGTGGTACTCAGCACAGGTACTTTTTTGGGTGGCACCATTCACATCGGCGAAGTAATGACACCCGGCGGACGGTATAATGATATGCCTAGTGTGCAGTTAGCTACGTCGCTTAAAAAAATTGGCCTGCATATTATCCGTTTTAAAACGGGTACACCCATGCGTATTAATGCGCGCAATGTCGATTTTTCCAAATTCCGCATTCAGCCGTCGGACAACCCATTTCAACCAATGTCACATTTTACCGATGTAACAGAGCAGGCCAAACGTAAATTTTTGTCCTGTTACATTACCCGCACCACTGAAGAAACTGATAAAATTCTGCGCGAAAATCTGCACCGCTCGGCTATGTACAGCGGCAAAATCCACGCTTTGGGGCCGCGTTACTGTCCGTCGGTAGAGGATAAAACCAAAAAATTTCCCGATGTAAAAACGCATCCACTGTTTTTAGAGCCGGAGGGAAATAACACCGAGGAGTATTATATTCAAGGCTTTTCCACCAGTTTACCGGAGGACGTGCAGCGCGCTTTACTCAAATCTGTGCCCGGCCTCGAAAAGGCATCCATTACCCGTGCAGGCTATGCGGTGGAGTATGATTTTTCCGATCCGATGGATTTATTTCCATCGTTGGAAAGCAAAATTGTGCCGGGATTATTTTGCGCTGGGCAAATTAATGGCACCACCGGCTATGAGGAAGCCGGAGGTCAAGGTTTTGTAGCGGGGGTAAATGCCGCACGCAAAACGCAAGGCAAAGATCCTTTTATCCTGCGCCGCGATGAGGCATACATCGGGGTGCTGATTGATGACCTTGTGACCAAGGGGGTCAATGAGCCGTACCGTATGTTTACTTCGCGCGCTGAATACCGTATTTTGCTGCGTAATGATAATGCCGATTTGCGTTTATGTCCGCATGGCTTTGCATTGGGAACTTTGGATAAGAAATACAAACCTGCTTTTGAAAAATATGTCGCACAAGTAGAAAAATTGAAAGAAAATCCGCACGCGGCTGTAGATGAGACGGATTTGTATCCCTGGAACGCGGAAAAAGTACATTTTCACGTAGACATACACCAAAAATATGCCGGCTATTATGAGCGCAACAAAAAAGATGCCGAAAAACTGGCTCAGTCTGATAATATTCTTATCCCGGAAGGATTTGACCCTTCTGGTGTGAAAGGGCTTTTATTTGAAACAAGCCAAAAATTAAAAAGTGTACAACCGCGTACGCTAGGCCAGGCATCACGCATTCCAGGGGTTACCCCGGCGGATATCCAACTGTTAGCTATTCACATTGAGCGGTACAGGAGGCTGAAACGTGCAGAAAAGACTGTCTGAATTTGCTGCCGAATTAGGCCTTGAATTAACGGAAAAATCTACTATACTGTTATTACAGTATGCAGATTTAGTGTGGCAAAAAAAGGAACAGCTCAATTTGACCAGTGTGACCGATAAAGAGGAAATTCTTACGCGACATATTTGCGACGGATTAGTAGCTGCGGCGTATATTGCAAAATATGATGCCGCGGACCAAGCTGCTTTTACGGCGGCGGATATGGGAGCAGGCGCCGGATATATCGGTATGACGCTTGGAATTGCCTTGCCGCATATTGGGGTCAGTTTGGTAGAAAGTTTAGAGCGGCGCTGTGCCTTTTTGAATTGGGCTATTATGAAGTTAGGTATTCAAAATGTTACCGTAATAAATATACGCCTTGGCCAACAAGCTGCCGGATGCTTTGATGTAGTAACAGAACGTGCTATGGGACAACTGGCGGATGTATTGCCTTTAATAGGTCCCTCGGTGAAAGAAGGTGGGCGGTTTCTTGCCTACCAAAGTTCTTTGGATAATTGCGAGGGAAAATTATTGGTGCGTTCACAACTGCAGGAAGAACCTCCGTATGCTTATAAACTTATGCAAGAAACAAAAGAACGGTATTTGCGGGTATTTGTAAAGTATGGACATTGTTAAACAGATTATTATTTTGCTGTGGATGCTCGGTGTAGTGTTGGTTGCTCCACCGGCGCTGCGTTACTTTGATATAGATGTTAAAACGGTTTACCGTAAAATATTATTTTTGGAGGATTCCTCTCAGGCTTCCTCCCGGGATGCGTTACTGCAACAAAAGCATGAAATTAAACCGGAAGCATTTGAGGAAATTTTTGAGAAAGCACCGCAAAAACCTTCCCGTTATGTATCCGCTTCCCAAACAACGTCCTCATTAGAAAGCTCTGCTGCACGGGAGATGGTTAAGCAAAAGTTTGAAGATATGGTTGGGGGATTAAAGGATATTGAACGCAAAATTTCGTCCGTTACTAATCCCAAACAAATTGTAGTGGAGGTACCTCCTGTTTTTATACATCAAAAAAATGCAGAACAAAAAGTGCGTTGGCTGCCGCCTCCACCAGGATTTATGACGGGGGAAACCTTTAATTACTTAATCTACCGTCAAAATCAGCCGGTTAGTGCCAAATTAAAGAGTTTATTAGACGATATACATGGAAATTTAATGTTGGATTTGACTCCGTTTACCCTAGTCAGTAAACCTAATAAAATTTTAGTCATGTTGTTTGAAAACAGGGACAGTTATATGGGATATACCAGCCGTCCGGCCTGGTCTGGGGCTGCATCGGATTTACGTGCTGATACGATGTATGTGTTGGAGGGACCCAATTTTTTCCCGTTATCTGTGCATGAATTAACGCATTTATATTTTGACGGATACTTCCTGCCCAGCATTTCTCCACTTTGGCTGTCAGAAGGAATGGCTGTATATATGCAAATTTATTCTACCCAGCGTAAACCAACGTGGCTGGAACCCGGTATTGAGCGTATTTTGGCAGGACAATATATCAATTTGGACGAAATGATGCAGATGGAAGATTTATCTTCTCTTTCTACTTCACAAGCAGAATTGTGGTACACGCAGGCATACAGTGTGGTGTCCTATTTGCTGAACAGCCGCAGCCGTGATGAATTTTACCGTTTTTGTAATGAATTAAAAAGTGGCACCCCCGCTTATTTGGCTTTGTACCGTGCTTATGGGATGCCTTTTACAAAGATATCAGCTTTACAAAATGTATGGTTGTATGCTTTAGCACGTCAGAGAGGCAACCAAAAGGGGAATGTTCGTACAAATGTCCCGGCAGCAATACTTTCATCTACGCAGACGATCCGGGTGGAACCCTCACAAACACCCCGGCAGCCAAGCGAACAACCTACGCAGATACCGTCCCAACGGCAGCGCACAGTTATCCACAAATTACAGATGGTGGAAACAAACGGGTATAAGGGGCATTTTTGATATGGAAAATTGGACACATATTCCTATTTTAGCCCAACAGATAGCGGATTTATTACTAACCCGCCCGGACGGGATATATGTAGATGGCACCTTGGGTTTAGGCGGACATACAAAAGTGTTTTTGAGCCGCCTAAGTCCGGCTGCACGGGTAATAGGATTAGATAAAGACGAAGAAGCCCTAACCCTTGCCCAAGAACGGGTTGCTGACAAACGTTTGACTGCAGTACATTATTCTTATACCCAAGTCTGCGAAGTGTTACACCGATTGGGAATTTCGGGAGTGGACGGGGTATTGTTTGATTTGGGATTAAGTTCGTACCAATTGGATAATCCTGCCCGCGGATTTAGTCTGTTGCGGGATGGTCCGCTAGATATGCGTTTTGATTTATCCAATCCGCTCACGGCAGCGCAAATTGTAAACGAATGGGGACTGGAGGATTTGGAACGTATCATTACCGATTATGGCGAAGATCACCATGCCCATTCCATAGCAATGGCCATTATGGCTGCCCGGCGGCAAGGCAGGATTGATACTACGTTTCAATTGAAAAAAATTGTAGAAGGTGTGGTACACGTCCGGGGGAAAATTCATCCGGCTACACAAACTTTTCAAGCCTTACGTATCGCAGTCAATAATGAGTTGGGCTGTGTGGAACAAATGACGGAATTGTTGGATCAAATTTTAAATCCCGGTGGCAGAGCAGCCGTTTTAACCTTTCATTCTTTGGAAGACCGGTTGATTAAACTTCGGTTTAAATCTAAGGAAACCTCCGGTAAATGGCGGCTGGTTAATAAACACGTTATAGTTCCTTCTTATGAGGAAGTACGTCAAAATTCGCGAGCGCGTAGCGCCAAATTACGGGTGATAGAAAAAATATGAAATTATTTGGAATAGTATTTGTAGCCAGTATCTTTGCATTAGGTGTGGTGGCCATACGCAGTGAGATAAACCGATCGGGTCGTGCTATCGGGAAATTACATAACGAAGTAGAAATCAAAGAGGCACGTAACCAGTATTTACAGCTTGAGATGCAACGTTTATCAGGGCCGGAAGCCATTACGCAACTGGCACAGGAAAAATTAAATTTGCGCCGGACGCCTCCGGGGCAAATTGTGATGTTAAAAGATTAAATATGCTTCGTCCTACTATTGCATATATTTATAATGCTAAATCCCGCATGAAATTGTGCGGGGTGCTGGTGCTGTGCGGAGTAGCAGCTATTGGTGCTCGGCTATTCTACATGCAAACTTTTCAACATAGCAAATTTGTAAATAAAGCAGAACGCGCCATTTATAATTATTTGGCAGAAGACCGTTTGCGCGGACAAATTTATGATGTAAAAGGTCGTTCTTTGGCCGAATCTGTGCGGACACATTCTTGCGGAATAAGTAAACGTTACGTCAAGGATGAACAAAAAACAATTAATTTTCTAGTAAATACTTTAGGATTGTCCAAACAAGAATTGGAAAAGAAATTTAGGGGAAAAAATAAATTCTTCTTTGTCGCCAAGAAAATTAAACCGGATGCCTATATTAATTTAGAACCAGTATTGCATACGTCGCTGGGGCAGGGATTAGAGGTAACACCGGAATATGACCGTATTCATCCGTATGGAGACAGTGCCCTTGATTTATTGGGCGAATCTAATTCCAAAAATTTAGGTTTATCCGGATTGGAACAGATGTTTAACAAGGAACTGAGCCAAGATATCAGTAAACGCCGCGCGAAACGTGCACGGCGGGGAGAAGTAATTTATGACCGGAGTTTGAAGGAGGAGAAATCCGTTGGCAGTTTATATTTGACAATTGATATATTGGCGCAATATTATGCAGAAAAAGCTTTGGCAAAAGCAGTAAAAGATTACGAACCGGAACACGGCATCATCTTAGTACAAGAACCTAAAACAGGAAGGATTTTGGCCGCTGCATCTTATCCGCGCAAGGATGGGCAATCCTTGCCGTTCCAGTTTACATATGAACCAGGCTCCACCTTTAAAACTATAGCGGTGGTATCTGCCTTAGATGCCGGAGTAGTCTCTGTTCACGATGAAATTGACATGAGCAAACGTAACTGGGAGGTGGCCCGCGGATTTACGATTAAAGATAAGCAGCATAAAAAAGACTTTATGACTATTCCTGAAATTATGGCCGTTTCGTCTAATATCGGAGCCGGGAAAATTGCACTGGAATTAGGAGCAAAAAATTTATTTTACTATATAAAAGCTTTTGGGTTTGGCACGAAAACAGATATTAATTTTAACGGGGAATCAAAAGGCTATCTGCCTTCTTTTACGAAGTGGACAAAAGTAGATACTGTAACAAAAGGCTATGGGTACGGCATTTCGCTAACTCCTATCCAATTGATTGGAGCTTATTCTGCCATCGCCAATGACGGTTGGCTGATGCAACCACATTTAATTGACCGAGTAGAATACGCAGATGGCCGGGTTGAGAAAAAAGCTAAGGTGCGTAAGATTCGCCAAGTCATTAAACCGGAAACAGCTAAAACAATGAAAAAAGTACTGGAACACGTCGTGTTGGAAGGGTCAGGGCAGCGGGCTAAAATTGCCGGATATAGCGTGGCAGGGAAAACCGGTACTGCTGAAAAGTTAGACAAGGAAGGAGGATATGCTAAACGCCGGCACGTGGTATCCTTTTGTGGATTTACGCCGATAGAAGATCCTCGTTTTACCATCTTAGTTTTATTGGATAATCCGGCCAAATACACTTTTGGTGGTACAGCGGCTGCGCCCGTATTCAAGGAAGTAGCAGAAGGATTGTTGGCGATGGAAGCGGTTCCGCCGGACCAACCGGAGGACCTGTTCCAAAAACCAAAACATAAATAAAAGCCCTCGTTTTTAAGGAGAATATATGAAGTTAAATTTATCGTTAAACAAATTAGCTGCTGTTACGGATGGTACCCTGTGTGCCCAGGACCCGCAGCGTGTCATACAAGCTTTTATAACCGATAGTCGTATGGTTACTGCCGGAAGTAGTTTTTGGGCTTTGCGGGGAAATACTCATGACGGACATCATTTCATTTCACAAGTATTGGAAAAAGGTGCTACCCTTATTGTGGGAGAAACGGGCCGTTTAACCGGTATCACCTGTGCAGATACCTTGGAAGTGAAAGATAGTTTAAAAGCCTTGCAGGAACTGGCTAAATACCATCGTCTAAACAATTTGCTCAAGGTAGCAGCTATAACGGGTTCTAACGGAAAAAGCACCACTAAACAAATGCTCAAATCCATCTGTGAAAAAGCAGGAGAAACCATTGCAAACATAGGAAATTTTAACAATCAATTTGGCGTACCGTTCTCTTTGCTAGAAATATTACCCCAGCATAAATACGGTGTTTTTGAATTGGGCGCTTCCCATCCGGGAGATATCGCAGAAACCGCTTCCTTGGTGATGCCGGACGTCGCCGTCATTACAAATGTATCTGCCGCACATTTGGAATTTTTTAAGGATTTGGAAACCGTTTACAAAACGAAAACAGAGATTGTAGACTGCCTGGCTGCTGCCGGTACCCTGGTATATAATGCCGATGATGAAAGGTTAGCCCGCTTAGGAGCTTATAAAGGAAAAGCTATTTCATTTGGTTTTCACCCACAGGCCGATTTACATATTTTGGAAACAGATAATTTTTCTTTCACATATAAAAATACCACTTATGCAATAGATATACACTTGGAACGCCACAATAAGTTAAATGCAGCAGCAGCTTGTGCTGCCGCGATTGGTTTGGGTATTTTTATGGATCAAATTAAACAAGGTCTTTTGTCTTTCACACCAATGCCTATGCGTATGGAAAGACTGCAAAGGGGGCAAACTACCTTTATTTTAGATTGTTATAATGCAAATCCGGCTAGTATGAAAAATGCACTAGAGCTATTGAGCAAAGAACCCTCTACCCCGCGCATAGCCGTATTAGGAGATATGAAAGAATTGGGTAATGCGTCTAAGCATTATCATAGTCTTATTGCCAACTGGCTGTTAGATAAACACGTAGACTATGCGTTTTTGGCCGGGGAAGAGATGAAATATGCAGCGGAAGTATTAAAAAACAATACAGCTATAAAATTCTATTATGGGAAAACTCCTACAGTTTGGACAAAAGAGCTCAAAAAACTGGTGGCCAAGGGCGGAGTGTGCTTGCTGAAGGCCTCACGGGGAATGAAATTTGAAAACTTAATGGAGGAAATTTAATATGCTATACTACTTATCTTTGTTTAAAGATGACCTTAGTTTCTTAAATATTTTTAACTACATTACCTTCCGCACCGGAGGTGCGATTGTAACTGCCTTTTTGCTTTCCTTGTTATTAGGCCCAAAACTAGTGGCTAAATTGCGTTGTTTTAAAATCCAACAAATTGAACGCCAATATGGTCCAGCGTCACATTTGGCTAAAAACGGTACTCCTACGATGGGCGGTTTGCTGATTTTAATTAGTTTACTAGTCAGCGTATTTTTATGGACACGGTTGGATAATGCGTATATCGGCCTAATGTTATTCACGACGATATGTTTGGCTTTTGCCGGGATTTTGGACGATTATACAAAGTTAGTCAAACACAATCCGGAGGGAATTGCTTCCTCAGTCAAACTGACAATTCAATTAATTACAGCGGTAGGAGTGGTCGGATATTTAGCTTTTAATCCGCCAAACACAGAATATACCACTTCTTTAATTATTCCCTATATGAGTAAAACCTTTATTGATTTATCCGTATTTTATTTTGCTTTTTCTATGTTAGTAATTGTCGGTTCTTCTAATGCTACCAATTTGACCGACGGACTGGACGGCCTGGCAAGCGGCTGTATGGTGTTTACTGCTGTAACGTACGGGGTATTTGCTTATCTGGCCGGTAACGTCAATTTCGCTGACTATTTAAAAATTATCTATGTGCCTGGTGCAGGAGAAATTACAGTATTTTTGGGGGCATTAATCGGAGCGTGTTTGGGCTTTTTGTGGTTCAATGCCTATCCGGCCAGCGTATTTATGGGAGATACCAGTTCCTTGTTCTTAGGCGGTGTCTTGGGCACGGCGGCTTTATGTGTAAAGCAAGAGTTATTGCTCCCGATTGCGGGCGGTATTTTTGTGTTGGAAACGGTATCGGTAATGCTACAAATGGGCTATTTTAAACTGACTCACGGGAAACGTTTGTTTAAAATGGCTCCGATTCATCACCATTTTGAATTGTGCGGCGTACCGGAATCAAAAGTAATTGTGCGCTTTTGGATTATGGGAGCTATGTTAATGTTGTTGGCGCTAGCTTCCTTGAAAATCCGTTAAGGAAGAATATGGTAAAACTTTTTGTAAAATCTAAAATAAAAAAGACTTCTTATTCCCGGCCTGTTTCTTTGTTTAAAGAGGCAGCTACCCGTCGGAGTAACTTGGCAAATGAAGGGTGGAGATGGCTAAAAATTGATAAAAAATTAGCTTTTATCACATTTGCGTTTTTATGTTTTGGATTAATTTTTACCTATTCTTCATCGGCATTTGATTCTATGGCCTATTTTAAGCGCCAGCTGATTTTTGACTTTGTCGGTGTAATTGCGGCTTTGTTCCTTAGTCAAACATATACACGTTTACAATCTTGGATTAAACCAATTTGGCTGATGGTAGGTACTTGGATATTACTTGCCCTTGTGTTATTTACCCAGCCGATTGCCAATGTACACCGTTGGATTCCTATCGGGCCCTTTAATCTGCAACCGTCTGAAATTGCGAAAGTAACTTTAGTGATTTATATCGCCGATTATTTGAGCAAGGTACAAGGAAAATTAGCGCGTAATTGGCGTTTACTGATTAAACCGTTAGTCATTAGTGCAATTACCTTTGCGCTCATTATGAAAGCGCCGGATTTAGGAACGGTATTATTGATGGGCGGGGTGTTGATAATGATGCTTTTTGCTGCTGGGGCCAGTTTTAAACAGTTAGGGATTTTGTTTGCCCTTGGATTACCAGTACTGGCCTACCAATTAATTTTCTATGCGTACCGTTTGCAGCGTATGTTGTCTTTTTTAAATCCGGAAGCCCAAGCTGCTACAGCAGGATACCAATTAACCCAGTCTTTTTTGGCAGTTGGGTCCGGCGGCTGGTTTGGTAAAGGCCTTGGAAACAGTGAATTGAAATTGGAATATCTGCCGGCTGCACATACAGATTTTATTTTTTCTATCATGTGTGAAGAAGTCGGATTGGTAGGTGTGTTGATGATAATTGCCTTCTTTTGTTGGTTGTTGGTGCGAGGAATTAGCTTAGCGTGCGTATCAAAAAACACCTTTCACAGCCTGCTGATTTTCGGTCTAACCTTAACCATTTGTGCACAGGCTTTCTTCAATATGTCTATGGCGATTGGGTTATTGCCACCCAAAGGGATTCCTCTGCCGTTCTTTTCGTATGGCGGGTCCTCTGTGATTATGACCTTGGTAATGATGGGAATTATTGCCAACCTGGCGGCCCAATCCTCTGTGGCGCGTAAACCGCGCACGGATGATTTTACGGATTATCGTACGAGGAATAAATAATTATGAATAAACGTTTTTTAATTGCTGCCGGAGGAACAGGCGGACATTTTTATCCTGGGTTTTCACTAGGACGTGCGCTCAGCAAACAGGGGGCTAGTGTGTTGTTTGTTGTGCGGAAAGCAGATGTGGCTTCACGGGTGTTAGAGGAAAAAAAACTAAAATTTGTTGAACTTGATTTTTGTGCTTTGCCGCGTTCTATAAATCCGTGGAAATATATTGTTTTCTTACACAAACTGGTTAAATCTATGCGTCAGGTACGTGAAACGGTCCGGCAATTTAAACCGGACGTAGCTGTTGGAACGGGGGGATACATATCCTTTCCGCTGATTTTTATAGCGCACTTGATGGGAGTTAAAACAGCGGTTCATGATTCCAATACCAAAATCGGATTAGCTAACAGAGTGTGCGCTCGTTTTACAGATTTGTTTATGCTAGGATTACCTACCAATCGGAAAATCCGCAACAGTGTACTGATCGGCACACCGATACGCAAAGAATTTGCTGAACCGGTTAACCGTAATAAAGTGTTGGCTGATTTAAACCTGTGTCCGGATTTTAAAACGGTGCTGCTGTTTGGGGGCAGCCAGGGGGCGCGCGGTTTAAACCAGGCACTTATTGAGACAGTCAAACGCTTGGTAGCGGAAAATGAGAATATACAATTTATTCATATCAGCGGGGAACGTTGGTATCAGTCCATTACCAATGCTTATGGTAAAATCAGCCGCGTACAGGTATTGCCTTATTCCAATGAAATTTATGACCTGTTGCACAGCTGCGACGTAGCGGTATGCCGCAGCGGCGCGGGGAGCTTGGCCGAACTGATTTATTGCCGCAAACCTGCTATTTTGGTACCGTTTCCAGCAGCAGCATCTAATCACCAATATTATAACGCCAAGATTTTAAGCAGCGTGGGGTGTTGTGCTTTGGTACAGGAGGGGAGTTCGCTCAAAAAGGAACTTTACTCGCTGCTAGACCGTATGCTCAATGCGTCCAATAATTCAGTGTTACATACAATGCAGGAAAATTATGCCAAGCTCAATTTGCCCGATCCGTTAACCGCTTCTCAACGGATTACAGACTGCTTAAAAGAATTATAACGCGGCAAAAAATATATTTTATGCAGCTAAAAAATCCCTGCTGGGTATTACCTGGCAGGGATTTTTATGTTATATTTTTTCGTCGTAAAAAAGGAAAAAAGTGTCCCTACCCCTGTTAGGGTTCAGTACATTTGAGACTGTAAGAACTGCATGGGAGACATCAAAAATCCATCCTTATCTACTAAACTTCTATGGGGTCTCTGCTCATTATAATATTTTGTCCACTCCTCCAGCTTAGCATTTA
>JAZNWO010000016.1:0-23564 GCA_045593365.1 Candidatus Avelusimicrobium sp. | reverse complement strand
CTTACCAATTACCATCGGCCGCGTGACCACTGGTAATAGCCCCGCAGATTTTACCGGCTGTAGTGGTAGAGGGCGCTTTAGCTCCATTCGCATCAGTTGTAGCGGCAGCATCTCCGCAATAGCGTTTTACTGTACCATTCGGCAAGACGACAGCAGAAATGGTATGAACGTTGCTTCCGCTGTTACGCAAGGCTGATACAATCCAGCCACCCGCCGTACCTGTACCATTCGCGGCACTGATAGTGTAATACTTGGTAGTAGGTACTTCAATATCCAAAACATCCAAGTCCGTACCCGGCCAGGTGTTGGTCTGCATATAATAGCGTTCACCCGCATGAATCAACGTGCCGATATTGGACACGGCTTCTGTGGAGCGCGCTTTTTCAACCGCCGTTGTATATTGCGGCAACGCAATGGCGGATAAAATGCCGATAATGAGTACCACTACCAGCAGTTCAATCAAGGTAAAACCTTTTTTCATACTCTATCTCCTTTATTACCAATAATTTTGTCTTTACGAAAGATTCCGCAAAGAGTACAACCACAACAAAAACAAACTGGGCACAAACGGCCCAAATTCTACTGTAGCAAAAAAACGAGTCAAGGGTTTTTTAGACCCAACGGCTTTTTTCGACGAAATAACGGCTTTTTAGGCCTATTTACGCACACGTTAAATTTAGTGCGCACGCTTCTTTAAACAAATTTTATTTTTGAAATATTTTTTTGCTTGTGGTCAAAAAAAAGTAAAATATAATCGTCTTAACTTATCGCAAAAAAGGAGAATATATGAAGAAAATGATGTTACTGTTGTGTGCGGCACTGTTGGTAACAGCGTGCACCACTCCCGGAAAAAGAACAGCTATCGGAGCTGGCGGCGGTGCAGCTGCCGGAGCCTTAGCGGGTGCAATTATCGCCAACAACACAGGCGGTAAAAGCTACCAGGGTGCTATTTACGGCGCATTAGCAGGCGCAGCTGCCGGTGGTGCGTTGGGCAATTATTATGATAAGCAAGCCAAAGAACTGGCCGCCATTGCTGACGTACAAAAAGTAAAAGATGCCAACGGAAAAACGATCCGCCTGGTCATCACGCTTAAAAATGATATCCTGTTTGAAACGGGTAATGCGGCTTTGTCTTCCGCCTCCGTCAGCACGCTCAATGATTTGTTGCGCGTCCTGAAGAAATACCCGAAGAACAATATCATCGTGGCCGGACACGCCGACTCTACCGGATCAGAATCCTACAATCAAACCCTTTCCACCAACCGCGCCAAAGGTGTGTATGATTATTTAGTAGGAAACGGTTTGAAAACCTTGAGCATCCAATACGTCGGTTATGGATCTGCCCAGCCCGTGGCTGATAACAGCACCGAAGCAGGACGTGCCAAAAACCGCCGCGTAGAGCTCTTGATTACCGCCAACGAAAAAGATATCCAATAATTAAGGATGTCCTTGAACAGCCCCGCCTGACAGGTGGGGCTGTTTGTATGTACAGAAACGTCCTAAATTTGCTAGGCTGTATATATATGAACACAATGCCACCTTCCCAAATTAAAGCACTGATTGAACTGCTGGGCCGCGAGACAGGAGAGCACGCAGCACTGCTACGCGGCGAATTGGCGCGCCTTGTCAAACAGCAGCCTGATGCTTTGCAGCAGGTCATTGAACAAGATTTTCACTCGTCTGTTCCGGCAGCTTTCGTAGATGCTATGTACGAAATTTGTTGGGAAGAATTAACCGGCGAAATGCTGCACTTTTCTTCTAAGATTAATCCTGATTTAGAGGAAGGCCTAGCCATTGTGACACGCTTTATTAATCCCGCTGTGCACAGCGGAGAAATTACCCCGCAAATAGACAGCCTGGCTTTAGTGTTGCGCCCGCTGCTTGCACCGTGCACCACCCCGCAAGAAATTTTAGAAACCATGGGCCGCTTTTTCTTCCGCACGCAAAATTTCTTCATTTTGCCTGCGGCCTATGATATCAAGGATATTTCCTTTGGCCGCTTCTTACAAAAAAAACGCGGCTCGGCTTTATGTCTATGTGCCTTGTATGCGGTTTGCGCACACCGGCTGGATATAGATGCCGGGCTGGTAGATTTGGCAGGCCGCGTACTCGTATATTGCACGGCACCGGGCGGCAGCGCGCCGTTGTTTGCCGATCCACTGGACAGCGGAAAAATTTTAACCTTAGACGATTGCAAAGACTATATTTTTACGCGCAATTTGGAATGGAGCGACACCTTTGCCGCGCCGCTTTCCTCGCGCGCGGTCATACGCCGCTTTTTAGGCAATATGATTTTTATTTTGCACAAACTGCGTGATGAGCGGCGGCTGGTACATTTGCGCCGCTACATGGATATTCTAAAAAATTAAAAGGAGAAACGATGGTCTACTACCTCTATTTAATACTGGCAATGTGTTGTTTCATCGGGGAATTATTCACCATGGATTTTTCCCTGGCGTGTTTTGGAGCCGGACTGGCCGGAGCTGCCTTGGTTTCGTGGATTGGATTGGGGCTTGGCTGGCAAGTATTTGTATTTTTAGCCGTGGCGCTAGCCTTGTTTATCAGTATCCGTCCGCTTGCCTTAAAACACCTATATAAAAACAATAAACATATCAAGACAAATGTAGACGCACTCATCGGCCGAACGGTGACCGTATTAACCGCTCCCGGAGAGGACCACATTGGCCGCGTACAAACTGACGGCGATAATTGGCGCGCTTACTTTGCAGCTGCGGCCAAACCCGGCGAGAAAGTAACTGTACAAAAAGTTGACGGAAATACTTTGTTTGTAAATACTAAAATGGAGGAGCAAAAATGACAGACCTGTACATTATTTTTTTAGGAGCCATTGTCTTTTTTGCGGTGGTTCTGATTACCAAGGGTATTAAAATTGTGGACCAGGCGCAAGTGATTATCATTGAACGCTTTGGTAAATTCCACCGGGTATTGTATCCGGGTATTAACTGGATTATCCCCATTATGGACCAGCCGCATATTATGGAATGGCGTAACAGCCGCGAATATGTGGACTCCACCGGACGCACCTATGCCCGTCCGTATATGGAGGCCCGCACCGTCATTGATATGCGTGAAACCGTGTACGATTTCCCGCGCCAGAGCGTTATTACCAAGGATAATGCCACCATTGAAATCAGCGCAGTATTATATTTCCAAATTACCGATGCTGTTAAAGCGGCTTACGAAGTGGAGTCTTTGCCGACGGCTATTGAAAAATTAACGCAGACGACCTTGCGTAACATTTTCGGTGAACTCGATTTGGACCAAACCTATACCGCCCGCGAAAAAATCAACAGCAAGCTGCTCATTACCTTGGACAACGCGGCCAACAAATGGGGCGTCAAAGTAAACCGTGTGGAATTGCAAGATATTATTCCCCCCACCGCTATCCGCGAGGCCATGGAAAAACAAATGAAAGCCGAACGCGACCGCCGCGCGACTGTTACCGAAGCAGAAGGGTTGAAAACTTCGCAAATTTTGAAAGCCGAAGCTATCCGCGAAGCGGAAATCAAAAAAGCCGAAGGTGCCAAGCAAGCCGCCATTTTGGAGGCGGAAGGTATTGCCGAGGCCAAAATTAAAGTAGCCAACGCGGAAGCCGAAGCTGTGAAAATTTTAGCCGCGGGCGTAGGCGACAAAGCCAACCCGGCCAGCTATCAGGTTTCCTTGAAATACATTGAGGCACTGACCACGATGACCGAGGGTAAGGACAACAAAATTATTTATATGCCTTACGAAGCGAGCAATGTATTAGGCGCAGTAGCCGCGATTAAAGATTTGACTGGCGGTGTTCCGCAAAAGTAAGTTTTACAGACGTGAAAAACCCCGCGCCTATGCGGGGTTTTTATATTTTCAACGATTCCACAATTAGAGGAAATTAAAACTAATTCATATTGTAAGAAACATAATCATCATTATCCACCCGCACACTACCGCCATAACTTTTACACACTTGTACGGGCGCAGAGCCAAATGCTATTTTGGCATGACATACCTGTTCCGAGTTTCTTATATGTTCGTAATAAATCTGATACACTAACATGCGTTTACCTTGCGCATTTAATAATGCGCCGCTCGCCATATTCGGAGTTATTTCTATTCTGATGTTATTTCCTACCGGCTTATACAATCGTCCATCTTCAGCGGTTTGGGTTTCCCCACCACCCGGAACTTCTACATCTAGTTCTTCAAAACTCGTAGCATAGCTGTTATTGGTCAGATAATATATTTCCTGGGCATCTTTAATTGAACGGACAAGCGGCATTAAGGTGGCAAATCTGCTTTTCATTACTGCCACCTGATATTGCGGTAGGGCCACTGCCGACAATATACCAATGATTAAAACAACAACTAACAGCTCTATTAGCGTAAATGCGTGCGCACGTGTCATCCCCGAGAGCCGGTATCGGGGATCTCGTTTTTTTCTAAGGCTCAGATTCCCGATTACAGCATTCGGCAATGACAAAAAACTTATATTTGCGTTTTTCATACACTTCCCTCCTTTTTTCATTCCAACATAAGAAAAGTGTAGCAAAAAAAAAAAACGAGTCAAGGGGTATTTTAACACAGCAAACGGCATCAAAAAATGGTAAATTATTTTTTCCTATTAATAAAAAAATCATTATAAAAAATGTTCCTTTTTCACGCCCGTAACATAATTTAGTAAAATATAGTAGTAGCGAGAGCCGCCGTAAATATGGGGCGGCTCTGCTGTGTGAGTATGAAAAAGAAAACATTTACCCCAAACGCAGAACATAATCCATTCAAGGCCCGCACCCTTTCCAGTCTGCTGATTAAATTTTCCGCACCTGCTGTGGCCGGAATGTTTGTCAGTGCACTGTTTAACATTATTTCGCGTGTGTATATCGGGCACGAATTTGGTTCGCCGGGTATTGCCAGCATTACGCTGCTGTTCCCGATGGGATTTTTCTTTATGGCTTTTTGTATTTTAATCGGTGTGGGGGCCAATGCGCTGTTTTCCATCCGTCTGGGTGAAAAAAAGGAAGACGAAGCCCGTCAAATTATCGGTAATGCCCTTGTCATGCTGACTCTCATTAGCTTGACCATTATGGTACTGATGTATATTTTCCGTGTTCCGATGCTGCATTTTTTGGGCGCAGATGAAACCACCATGCCCTATGTACTGCCCTACTTAATTGTCGTGTTGCCGGGATATGCACTGTTTAATATCGGCGCGGGTATGAATAATTTTATCCGCTCGGCCGGCCATCCAAAAACGGCTATGGCTACGCAATTTATCGGTGCATTTTTGAATTTAACGATTGCCCCGATTACCATTTTTGTACTGCATTGGGGTATGCCCGGCGCGGGTATTGCCACCGTCTGCGGGCAGGTAGTTTCCTTTGCGTGGGTAATGCTGTTTTTCTGCAATCCGAAAAATAAATTTCACTTGCATTGGCACTTTATGCGTTTGCGCGCGGACATCATTTTAGACAGTATGAAAATCGGCGTATCACAGGCGATATTTCAACTGGCCTCTAGCGCGATGAATTATCTGTTAAATCACGCGCTACTGCGTTACGGCGGGAATTTGGCAGTGTCAGCTATGGGAATTGCCATTAGTGCCAATATGATTTTTATTATGCCTCTGTTGGGCCTGAGCCAAGGAGCGCAACCTCTCATCGGCTACAATTACGGCGCACGCAAATATGCGGCAGCCTTTCACACCTTGCGTATGGCGTTACGTTGGGGATTTATGTTTGGGCTTGGCGGTATGGTGATTACGCTCGGGTTTGCACCACAAATTGCCAAAATTTTTAATTCCAGCGACCCGGAACTGATTTCTACCGCCGCTTACGCGATGCGTGTCATGAATATTTTAATGGCGTTTGATGCTTTGCAAATTTTGGGCACGAGTTTCTTCCAAGCAATTAACAAACCCGTACGAGCGGCGGTGCTCAGTTTATCGCGCCAGATTTTATTCTTAATTCCGGCGGTACTGATTTTGCCACTGTTCTTTAAACTCAACGGCGTGTTTTTTGCACCGCTCGTAGCGGATTTCTTATCCTGCACGCTGACATATTTTATGTTGCGCGGGTATTTTGCCAAATACAAGCAGAACTTCTTTTTAGGTAAGAAATTTTAAGTTATTTCAATTTCATTGCCAGTTGATTAATTTCGGTAATTTCCTGCAAGGTTACAGAGGAAAGTTTTTGCTTTTCACTTTTGCTCACAGGTGCGGTATAAACCGTCTTAAAACCAAGTCGTTGGGCTTCCTCTAAGCGGCGGTCAATCAGCGGCACTTTGGCAATTTGTCCCAAGATGCCCACTTCGGCCAAAAACATGGCATCATGCGCAATAGCAATATCGCGCACTGAGCTGATTACCGCCGCACAAATCGCCAAATCTAACGCGGGGTCTTTTAGCTTCACACCGCCTGCAATACTAACATAAATGTCTTTATTATCCAAACTCAAACCAACGTGCTTTTCGAGCGCGGCAAACAGCATCAGACAACGGTTCAAATCCACACCCGTCGCCACGCGGCGCGGATACGGATAATGAGTCGGGCTGGCAAGCGCTTGCACCTCCGTCAAAAGTGGACGCGACCCTTCCAATGCCAGCGTATACGCGCGGCCTTTAAGTGCGGCATTTGCAGAGGTTTGCGCGAAGTATTCTCCCGCATTTTCCACGCTTTCCAGTCCATGCCCGGTCATCTTAAATAGTCCGATTTCTGACGTGGAACCAAAGCGGTTTTTGTGCGGGCGCAAAAGCCGCAACACATTATCTTTTTCCGTGTCAAAATACAACACACAATCCACCATATGTTCCAAAATTTTCGGTCCGGCCAGTTCGCCGTCTTTGGTCACGTGACCGAGTACGAACGTGATAATACCTTTGGGCTTGCACAGCCGCACCAGTTCCGCGGCACATTCACGCACTTGCCCGATTGTTCCTGCTGAAGAAGTAAACTCCGGATGATATACGGTTTGAATAGAATCTAACACCAGTACGTCAGGATTTACATTTTCCACGGCTTCAATAATATTTTGGATATTGGTTTCACAATGCAGAAAAATATTTTCATTTTTCACGCCCAACCGTTGCGCGCGGCCGGAAATTTGGCTAATGCTTTCCTCACCGGAAATATAGAGTACTTTGCGGCTTTGCGCGAGCGCGTCCGCCACTTGCAGCATCAGCGTACTTTTGCCGATACCCGGCGCGCCTGCCAGCAAAGTCAGCTGTCCTCTTACAAGCCCGCCACCCAGCAAACGGTCAAATTCACCGATATGGGTTGGGATACGTCCTTCCTTGACGGCTTTACTGTCTGCCAGTTTGACAATTTCAGATGAAAATTCTGTAAAATTTCGTGTGCGGTTTTCCTTTTTACTCTCCTGCTGTTTGACTTCTTCAGCCAGCACATTCCACTCCCCGCACTGCGGGCATTGGCCCGCCCATTTCGGGGACTCATAGCCGCATTTCTGACATACAAAAACCGTTTTAAATCTCATAATCCTCTACCGGGCCAACGTAGCCAGTCCAAAGAACGAAGAAATATCTTGGTCATTAAACGAGACATTGGCCTTGACATTAAATTCATTGACTTCCAAAGTGTCGCGCATCCACGCCCCAACGGAGAAATATTTGCTGATGCGGTAATCTACACCGTAGGAAAGATTTGGCTTATTAAATTTGCGGTTATTAATCACACGGTCGCGGCCCCAATCGCTAAATTCCACTCCGGCAGTGAAGCGTTGTAAAAATTCATGATTATAAAACGGCTTTACTTCTAAAGCTATACCGCCTGAGCCGCGTATCATACCGGCAGACACCGTAGCCCATCTATTGTACAAACCAAAACGCAGGTCTAATTTGTTACGCTCCAAATAATCCTTACTGCTCAAGGCATCATCCTCATTGCCGATATTAGCCATACCAACACGATAATAAGTGTAGCCGCTAGACGGGAAAATTTCAAGTGCTAAATCACTGCTGGCTACTTTGGAATTAGGCGCATAAAAGAAATCATAATCCCAATAGACGCGGAAACGACTCATTTTGCCCACAAAACTTTGTACCTCTGTCATGGTGGTTTTAAGTTCGCTGACGCTTTCCTTGACTTGTGCCTTCATTTCCTCGTCTTTAATCAGGGCTCCCAGCACTCCTTCCTGATTGGTAATACTATTCATAACAGCATTTAATTTATCGGTAATTTGCTCCAAATTTTGTATAGACGCCGTCAGATAAGGGCGCAAGGTCATCACCAGTTGGTTTACGTTGGCAGAAAGTTGACGCACGTCACGCATAGCATCATTTAACTGCGAACCAAACTGGCCTTGATTATTGATACTGTCCACCAGTTGACGCACGCTTTTCATCGTGTCAGCAATTTGCTCATCCATTGGTTTTTCGTCTACTCCCATAACATACGAGCCGGGAGCAAGTATCCCTGCGCTTTCATTTCCTTGTACGATTTTGATGTATTTAGTGCCAATAATACCTGTCATTACAACTGAAAAAGCAGCTCCTTTGTAAAGTGGGATGCCCTCATTAATGGCCATCACTACTACGACTTTCTGGTCTTTTATCTTGATAGCCTTTACTTTGCCCACTTCTACCCCGGCTAATTTAACAGCGGCTTTGACAGGCAGGCCGGATACGTCGGTAAATTCCACATTTACTTCATAACTGCGTGTAATGGAAAAACCGCCTAAAAAGTATAAAGAAAATCCTAATACGGCCAGTCCTAAGACTGTAAAAATACCTAATTTTGTTTCTGGTTTCATAGTTTTGTTTTACCCTTTAATCTCTTAATTTCATTTGAATCGGCCCATGACTGCTGCCGTCTACAAATTGACGTACATACGGATTGTCCGTATTCCTAAATTTATCGGGCGTACCATGCAACATAATGCGCCCCTCATACAAAAAAGCAATGTAATCGGATATTTTAAAAGCCGAGCGCATATCATGCGTAATCACCACCGAAGTTACTCCGATTTTTTGTTTCATTTCCAAAATCAAATCGCTGATAATATCGGACATAATCGGGTCCAGGCCCGTTGTCGGCTCGTCATATAAAATGCAATCCGGACTCACTGCCAGTACGCGCGCCAAACTGACGCGTTTGCGCATACCACCGGATAGTTCCGACGGATTTAAATCCGCCACTTCCGGCTGCAGCCCAACCATAGCCAGTTTTTCTTTGACAATTTTGGGGTAATCCGCCTTGGGCACCTCCGTTAAATAGCTAAGTCCAAAAGCTACATTTTCCCCCACTGTCATAGAATCAAACAGAGCTCCTTCCTGAAACAAATAACCAAAATGCCGCCGGATAACCGCCAGGCGGATGGGATCGTTTATTTTCGTAATGTCACGCCCATTCACTAAAATTTGTCCGCCAGTCGCATTCTGCAAACGCATCATACACTTGATTAGCGTACTTTTACCAGTGCCGGAGCCTCCCAAAATAGTGGTCACTTTGCCGTCGGGAATAGTCAGATTGACATCCCGCAGCACTTCCCGCGCACCAAAATGTTTTTGCAAATGCTTAATCTCTATCATATTAAATTTTAAACGCCGTCAAAATGGCGGTCAAAAAGTAATCCAACACTAAAATCATCACAATACACGTCACGACCGCACCCGTAGTAGATTTACCTACGCCTTCGGCACCGCCACGGGTACTAATCCCTTTATAGCAGCACACCGCTGCCACCAAAAAACCAAACACAAACGATTTTAAAAATCCGTGCATAAAATCCCCCACATCCATAAATGCGGTTACATCCGTCATATAGACTTCTCCGGGAATGCCTAGCGCGTACACAGCTACTAAATAACCGCCAAACACACCAAACACGTTGGAAAACGCTGTGAGCAGCGGTACCGTCAGCAAAAATGCCGCCATACGGGGAATAACTAGATAGCGCGTCGGATTAGTTCCTAGCGTATACAAAGCATCCAACTGCTCGGTAACAGCCATCGTGCCAATATGAGCCGTAACAGCAGCTCCCGCCCGTCCGGACACGACTACTGCAGTCAGAACAGGCCCCAGTTCACGGATTAGAGAAAAAGTTACCAAAGTGCCCACATAAATCGGGTCACCGAAAATATTGCCAATGGTATTGCCTCCTTGCAAGGCAAGCACCATTCCCGTAAACAAGCTAGTCATCGCTGTTACGCCAAAAGATTCCACCCCGATCACTACACTTTGCTGCACAAATTGCTTAAACTCAAAACGGGCATGGGCTAACCAGTATAGGACCGACTGCACCATTTCAGTCGCTCCGCCTACCTGGCTCATCCAATTATCCATCATTTTTCCAACAGCCGTAAACATAATTATTCCTTATAAATCCGGGGTACGCGCGCGGTAATCAGCGTAGTAATTTCATAATCAATTGTACCTGCTTTTTGTGCTAGCTCCCGCGCTAAAATTGTTTCCTTGCCTTGCGTGCCGATTAGCACCACTTCCTCGCCCACACGTACTTGCGGTACCTCTGTCACATCTACCATGCACATATCCATAGTAATATTGCCCAACACACGGCAGCGGCGGCCTTGTATTAACACTTCTGCTTTATTAGATAAAGCCCGCAAATATCCGTCTCCGTACCCGACGGCAACGGTAGCCACCTTCATTGGTTTGTCTGCCCGGAAGCTGCGGTTATAACTAATACTCGCTCCGGCAGCTACCTCCTTCAAAAACACAATGCGGGTTTTAAAGGAAAGCACCGGCTCAAATCCGTCTGCCAATCCAAAAGAAGAATGTCCGGCGCGCACCATATCATAATACACATCCGGTCGCAGGGCAATAGCGGGTGAAGCAGCTATATGACACAGCTGTACAGGTAATTTCAGCAAACGCACTTGCGTCATTGTATCGCGGAAATACCCGATTTGTTCATCAGTATATTGTACATCCGTATCTACGCTGGATAAATGGGTAAACAAGCCTTCTAATTCAATCCATTCATCGCCACACAGTGCTTGTATAATCTGCATAATACGGTCCCGGCGCGTACCGATACGGCCCATGCCGCTGTCTTGTTTAATATGGCAACGGGCTTTTTTGCCCAGTCTATGTGCGGCCTGTTTAACAGCTTGCGCAGCTTCCAAACTGGCAATAGCTACGGACAAATCATATTGCAGCGCATATTCAAATGCTTCAAACGGATACAAGCTGCCCAACACTAGAATAGGTAATGTGACCCCTGCCTGGCGCAAAGCAATGCCTTCTTCCACAGACGCCACCCCAAAAAATTGGCAGAGCTGATTTTTTTGCGCAAAAAGCCCCAGTCCCACTGCACCATGTCCGTAGGCATTGGCTTTTAACAGAGCCAACAGTTTTACGTCCGGCCCGATTTGCGCACGGATTTTTTGCAAATTGTGCTGGTAAGCGGTTAGATTAATTTCTGCCCACGTAGGACGTAAAAAAGGTTCGCTCATGTTATTCCGGCAAACTCATCAAGGCCTCCTCGGACGGACCAAGAGCAACGTCCTCCGGGGCGGGATTGGTAAATAATGTAAATTCACCTAAGAAGGTTAAGTCAATATCGCCCACCGGACCGTTGCGCTGTTTGGCAATAATCAAGGTTGCCTTACGCTCCAGTCCGGGATTAGCCAGTAAATCTTCCTTTTTCTTGTAATACGCATCGCGGTGGATAAGGGCCACCAAATCGGCATCCTGTTCAATGGAGCCGGACTCGCGCAAATCGGAAAGCTGCGGGCGGTTGTCCAGGCGGCTCTTGTCTTCATTTTTACGGCTCAATTGTGAAAGGGCCAACACAGGCACATCCAAATTACGGGCCAGCTCTTTAAGCATACGCGAAATTTCAGATACTTCCTGCTGGCGGCTTTCGGTGCGGCCGGAGGAGCGGATCAATTGCAAATAGTCAATCACAATCAACCCCAATTTTTTGCCTTGTTTTTCCAGTTCATTGGCCAGGCGCCGTGCGCGCATACGGATTTCGGTAATGGTAATACCCGGCGTATCATCAATAAACATCGGGGCTTCAGCCAAGCGGGCCAGTTCGCGCGTGAGGTCTTGCCATTTGCTACGCGGGAAACGTCCGTTGCGCACATCGCTGATTTTGGCCATTGCCGCCGAGCACAACATACGCTCGTAAATGGAATGCCGCCCCATTTCCAAGGAAAAAATAGCAGTCGGCACGCCGCAATTGACGCACGCATGGTGAGCAATATTCAAGGCCAACGCGGTTTTTCCCTGGCTGGGGCGCGCACCTAAAATGATCAAATCGGATTTACGAAAGCCGCCTGTCTTATAATCAAATTCGCTAAACCCTGTCGGAACACCCTTGACCGGATTTTTATCCAAATGCGCTTTTTCAATCATTTCCATGACTTCTTGCGCTAAATCTTTAGACGCAATAAAACCGCGCAAATCCTGTTTTTGGCTGAGTTTAAAAATCTGCTCTTGGGCAATATCAATCAATTTTTCCGGTTCATCCTCTTCCTTGTAACATCTTTCTACCAAGGCAGTGGAGGTTTTGATTAAGTCGCGCACCAAAAACTTTTTATAGACGATGTTGGCATAATGTTCCACGTGTGCGGCAGTAGATACTTTATTGATTAAATCCGTCAAATACAGTTCTCCCCCCACTTGCACAAGGAGGTTTTCGGTTTTCAACTGCTCTGTCAACGTAACCAAGTCTATAGCACGGCCTTTATCGGCCAAGGTTTTCATGGCAGCAAAAATTTTTTTATGATTATCCTTGTAAAAGTGCTCGGGCTTGAGAATAGTCAACGCACGCTCTACCGCGTCTCCCTCCAGCAGCATGGACCCCAGCACGGCCATTTCCGCATCAATGGCCTGGGGCGGGATTTTTTCTTCTAACAAATTACCTGCCATATACAACCTCTCTTTCTAAATCTAATAAACGCCCACCGCGCCCGCGGGAGTAGTGGGTGCTCTCTTATTTATTGTAGCAGTTTTGGGGCAAAGTTGTATGTGTAGATATGAAATTGCAACATATCCGGGTAAATCAACCGCCCGCGGGGTCAGTTAGGCTTATGAAATTACGCTAATTAAGCGGATAGTCGTTATAATATCCTGTGACGACCGGCTCGTTTGCACTTGCCATGGAACGGCAGACCTGATTGCCTACTGCAGTATGGGTGCGGTTTCTGCACCAACGTTTATCGGTATCTAAATCTATGTGAATAGCATACTCTTCATCGGTACACCATAGGCTTGGGGGGTTTAAATTAGGAAGTACTGCACACCGTATCCCAGTCGCATCGCCATTATAAAATATGCCTGTATGATCGGAAGCAGAAATAGAAGTCTTACCATATTCCGCACCAGCGGCATCAATTTCTATATCTAAATCCCGTACATCGGCTGGCCATGTACCATTTGCCAAATAATAAGACTGTGCTCCTTTGTATAAGGCATCGATCCGTATAATTAGTTGGGTAACACGCGCTCTACCTACTGCCACGCGGTACTGCGGCAGCGCAATGGCAGCCAGTATACCAATGATTAAAACAACGACTAACAGCTCTATAAGCGTGAATGCACGCGCACGCGCCATTCCCGAGTTACTCTCATCTGTCATCCCCGAGAGCCGGTATCGGGGATCTCGTTTTTTTCTAAGACTGAGATTGCCGATTACAACATTCGGCAATGACAAAAGGCTCATATTTACATTTTTCATACACTTCCCTCCTTTTTTCATTCCAATATAAGAAAAGTGTACCAAAAAAAAAAAACGAGTCAAGAGGTAACGACAATTTTTTCGCCCACCGACGATAAAAACAAATAAAAAAAATTCAAAAATACCCCTTGACAAATTTCAAAAAATGCTTATACTATCAGTGTGACACAGTCCATGGTTGGGCGTTGTATGGGGTGTGTAACCGCAACAGGCGGCAGTTCGCTGGAGTATCGGTTGGCTGTTGTCTGATCCCGGCGGCGGGTTGGTTGGTCCGTACCGGGATGGTTGCCCGGCAGTAGGTGTGTAGTTCTTGGTGCGGAGGTGTTTTCCGGTGGCGGATAGTTTTTCGTCTGTCCTGGAGAGCGGTTCCGGTGTCCGAGGGTTAGGCTCCTTAGTCGGGGTGCGGTTCCCGGTGGCAGGTGGTGGTTGTGCCTGGGCTGGGAAGCGGTGCTGGTCGGTAGTCGTGTGGTGGTAGTTATGTTGCACGGCTGTGGCGTTCGGTTGGCGCTGAACACGGTTGATGTCTTGCTTCGGCCGGGAAGAGGCTGCCCCGTAACTTAAATCGCCTAGCCTGAAGTAAAGAGGAAAAAGAAATGAGTGACACGAAGTGACCCTCCGATGGGATATCGGGGGGTCTTTTTTTGTCTATCAAAATTGGCTTATTCTAACACACTCGGTGCAGGCAGGAAATTATTCGGCGGAAATACTTCTCTTTTCGACTGCACTGCCGTTCCGGCAGGCACTTGCACCTGTCCAGAGGTATTTGCAGTAGCCGTTTGTGCATCCTCCGCTGCAAGACGCTGCACTTCGGCCTGCTCATCAATCGGCGATAAATTCATTTCCTCATACCCATCTAAAGCAGGATCTATGTCTTGTTCGGCGGGCGTTTCATCCTCTACCGTTACCTTGGACGAGCCGGAAGAAACTGTACGCCGGGGTTGTGTTTGCCGGACAGACCCGGTGCTTGTACCATAGCTACCTGACGGATTCCACCAAGCTGGCGGATTACCCGCACACGCTCCCAACAGCAAAATAACTCCGGTTAATGTATAAATTTTCATACGTCTATTATATCTTTTTTTCGTTTACTTGTTGCAGCAGTTTGGCCTGGCGGTACAATGCACCCGCCCGGTAACTGCTGCGCACCAAAGGCCCGCAGGCGGCCGCCAAAAACCCGATAGAAAGTGCGTATTCCTGCCACCGCTGATATTCGGATAACTCTGCATAACGCAACACTTCATGATGTTTTTTGGACGGAGACAAATACTGGCCGATAGTCAGCAAATCCACTCCTGCCGCGCGTAAATCCTGTAAAGTTGCTTTTACCTGCTCCTCTGTTTCCCCCAATCCCAGCATCAATCCGGATTTGGTTAAAATCTGCGGAGCTATTTTTTTGCTTGCTGCGAGTAAATACAACGAACGGCGGTAATCTGCGCCTATGCGTACTTCTTTGTATAGCTGCGGCACCGTTTCAATATTATGCGCCAAAACTGCCGGTCTGGCTTGCAAAACGGTTTGTAAATCACGGAGGTTTCCGCGGAAATCCGGGATTAACGGCTCTATTTGTACAGCAGGGTTGACTCTGTAAACCGCCTGCATTACGTGCGAGAAGTGTGCAGCACCTCCGTCGTATAAGTCATCCCGTGTGGGTGAAGTTAACACCACATAGCGGAGGTGCCAACCTGCTACGGTTTGAGCTACCTTTTGCGGTTCGTTCGGATCCGGCGGCAAAGGCTTTTGCTTGTTGACAGCACAAAATTTGCAGCCGCGCGTGCAAAATCCCCCCAAGATCATAAAGGTCGCATCGCCGCAATTTAAACATTCACCGCGGTTAGGGCATTTGGCTTCTACGCAAACCGTATGCAACGCCGCGTTGTCTAAGCCTTGTTGGGCTCGTAACGCTTGTTGCGTACGCAAAGCTGCTTTATTGCGACCAACCATTTCTTTAAGCCATACAGGTATTTGTGCCATCATACTTTATATAATGATTATAGTAAATATGAACAGGATACTGGTTTTGCTTTGCATACTGGGCACATGGTTATGTCAACCTGTACCGCTTTGCGCCCAATCTTCCAAATGGGAGGAGGCACTGCAACAGGCTTCCGATGAGTATTTTTCCGGCAAGCCGCGCCAAGCCCTAGAACATTACCTTGAGATTTCCAAACAAAGCCAGCACAAAGATGCTTTTTTAAACGCGGCATTTATCGCGCTGGAACAAGGCAACCCTAAGCAAGCCGTGGACATCACCACCGCCGCTTATCTGTTTTATCCGCAAGACGAGGATGTACTTGAATTTACAGCTGAAGCTTACTTGGCTGACGGACAATACGAAAATGCAGAAAAATTCTTTTCTCTGTTAGAGGCTGACAAGGACCGCGCCGAATTTCAATTGATTAATTTAGCCCGCACCCAGTTAGGAATGGGCGAAACCAAACTAGCTAAACGTAATTTGCAACGCGCCGCCGCCGGAAAAAGTCTCGTAGCACTGTCTAATTATCTGTTAGGTCAAATTTACGAACAGGAAAAACGGTGGGGCCGCGCTGCCAAAGCGTATGGAAATGCGTTGGAATACGACCACCAATTTACCGAGGCACGTATCCGCTACGCGGCCAGTTTAGAACAGGATAAACAATATAACGAAGCTTACAAACAATACCGTATTTTGCAAACCTCTAACCCTTCTGAACAAAATTATGCAACAGCGCTGCAACGTCTTAAACCAAAACTGACTAAAAAAGAAAAAGAACTAGAAAGTCATAAGGAGCTTAAAAAACATACACCGCTGACGCCCATTTTCCCATCGGAAAAAGGAACGCAAATGCTCCGCATCGGTTTAGGTACCAGTGCCAGCGGGCGGCCTGCTAAACGAAATAACATTACCTTTAGCCCGTCGCATCCGTTTACCGTCACGCTCAAAGGCTCCAATAAATTGCTCGCCAACGGAAAAGCAAAAGAAATGTGGCGCGTGGAATTACAAGACGGGAAAGCCGCTTTATTTTCCCCCTCCGGCAAGAGCTATCCTTTTAGCAGCGCGATTATTATTACCCCCTCCTCAGATAAGGCACAGCAACATCCTACTATTTTAATTAAAAAAGTAATGAGCGGAGCCAGTATGACCTGGGCTAGTGTAGATGATAAAGAATACCGCGGTCAGTTAGAAATCCAATATAATAAGAAATTAAATACGCTAGTACCTATTAACATTTTGAACATAGAAGAGTATTTGTTGGGTGTAATGTCCTCGGAAATGCCAACTGGATTTCCCATGAATGCCCAAAAAGCGCAAGCCGTATTAGCCCGCACCTACGCTTTAAAACACTTGCATAAACACAAAGCCTACGGTTATGATTTATGCGACAGCCAAAATTGCCAAGTATACGGTGGAGTACATTCGGAAAGTGTTCCGGGAAATGCAGCCGTACAAGGTACTATAGGACAGGTCCTTTTGTATAAAGATAAACCCATAGAGAGTGTTTTTTCTGCCAACTGCGGTGGAGCTACCCAAAGTTCTAAAGAAGCCGGATGGAGCAGCACGCCTTACTTAAATTCTGTTTCAGATTACAAATATTTTGACTGGGATAACCTGCAGCCGTACCATTTTAAAAATCTGCTCCAACACCGCCAGGAAGCCTACAGCCGTTATTCTAATCACGTCAGCCCCGGCGCTTACCGATGGACCCGCGTAATAGAGGAACCAGATTTACGTAAATTAATTAAACGCCGCAAAAAAGATATTGGTGCTATTACCGCTATCATCCCGCAAAAACGCGGACGCTCCGGCTATGTTTCACAGGTATTAGTGAAAGGAACCAAAGGTTCCGTTACTCTATCCAAAGAAAATGTCATCCGCAATAGTTTAGCACCCGGAATGCTGCGCAGCAGTTATTTCATCGTGGTACCTAATTACGAAAACCGTCAACTGAAAAACTTTGTATTTTACGGTGGCGGCTGGGGCCATGGGGTGGGATTTTGCCAAACAGGCTCTGCCGGGCGTGCTTCTGCCGGACAAAATTATGAGCAGATTCTAGCACATTATTTTCCAGGCACAGAACTAAAAGACGTACGGGGAGAATAATTTCTCTCAAAATGCAAAACAGCCCGCTGGTAAGCAGGCTGTTTTAATAAACGTGCAAATATTATTCCCCGGCTAATACTGCTTGAAGCGCATCCTGTTCCTCTTGGGACAGGGTTTCTAACTGGCGCTTGCGTTCCTCGCCGCTCATTAACTGGGCGGCCAGTTCCACCCGTTTTGCATTATACTGTTGCCAAACGGAACGTGCCTTATTTTTTTGTTCGGCAGGCAAATCTTTATAATATTGTTCGTAAAGTGCATTATAATCTTTTTCGTACAATTTTTTTAGACGTTCATTATAATCCTTACTCAGTTGGGCATAGGCCTCCTGGTAATCGGAATTCGTCCAACTTTGTTCCATTGCTTTACTTGCCAAATCCTCGCGGGCTGTGATTAAATCATCATACATTTTCCCGGCTTCTGCTTTTACTTCCTCTGTCTGGAAAGAGGGCAATAACGACTCTGTTTTTTCTGTCTGCCACTCCGCCTTGCGACTGGCTTGTTCTGTGGCGGTTTGCGAAAAGGGCCTGAGATCTTTTTCTCCCTTCAATTTATCCTCAAGCAATTGATTTTCAAGTAAAACTCTGTCTCCGCCGCTCACGCCTGCTTTTTCACGCAAGATTTTTTCTTGCTGTTCGTGAATGGTTTTTTCAAGAGCCTGCTCAGCAGCCAGTGCCTCCTCTTCACGTTGTGGAGTGGTCCAAATAGTAAGGCGTTTATCGGCATAATCCTCCATTACCGGACGCAGGGCATTGGCAGTATTGGTACCGTATACTTCCGAAACCTTCTTTAAATACGCCTCATTTTCTGCAGATAACTGCTCACGGATTTTCTTTAAGGACTCTTCTTTGTTCAGCTTTTGCAATTTTTCATTGTATTTGTTATTTACCTTTTGTGCAGCAATTTGTTTTTCCAAAGCATCACCCGGTTTATTTAAGGTATCGGCCATTTCTTGTTCAAAATCACTCATCAGCTGGCTGGCACGTCCTGCAGCTTCGTCTCCATAATTTTTGCGTATGTCGGAGATAATGTGGTTACTCTGCGAGGCAATTTGCTGTTGGACTGCCTCTGCCGGACTAGCCGCTGACGTTGTATTACCTGCTTTGTCCGCATCGCGGTAAGCCAAATATTTATCAATCATTTCCTCCTGCTTTGTCTTAGGAGTCGTAGTTTTGAGAATAGCCCGTTTGATTGCATCTGACAAATTGTTCAGCTGGTTATTTAATTTCTGCTGTACTTGGCGCACTTGTCTCGGTGTATAGGCCGCTAGTAAATCTGCCGAGGAAGCAGCGGGAGACGTGGCATTAGAGGTCTGATAAGACGCATCAGTCATATAGGTACGGCGGGCCGGAGCGGTACGGGTAACAGTAGTACCTGCGGCACTGGACACAGCGCGCGGTTGCTGCGCAGCGGTATAGTTTTCAGACGTTTGCACAGCAGAAACGGAGCGGCGGTCCGCTGCATAAGCTGCCGGAGGCTGCTGTGAAATAGTTGCGTAATCTGTTACGGGATATACGGAGCGGTATGGGATTACCGGTTGGTAAGCTGTACCACGCACCGGCACCACCCGACGCACAGAAAAAGAGGAGGCCTCCACCGGCTCATCCAAAAATTCCGTAAAATCAGGACGATGACATTTGGATATTGGGCAATTAGGGTTTTGCACAATGGTTACCGGATGTTCCCGCAGATAGGCGGCCCGTTTGGCTGACGCGCGTAAATATACAAAGCCCGCCATTAACAGCAAGATAGTAAAGACAAGTAAATAAAAATGTGTTCTTTTCATGATATTCTCCTATAGAGCCTTATACTATATTATGACTTAAATAAAGTACACGTACAAGGGCCAAAGTACCTATTTCCATCTAGGCCAAAAGTTCTATTAAACCCAATTATCCCCCTACCCTAGTGTTTTTGGAGTAAATTATTCGTAAAAATAAGTTAAAAAGAGGTGTCTTTTAATTTGCCTTGCATACTAGCGCAAGTGTAAAAATTCGGCAATACCACAAACTTACAACTCGCAAAAAACGGGAAAAGAAATATATCTTTTTCCCGTTTTTAGCTGTTAGATTTATTTATTCTTTGGCAATCTCAATACCTAAATCTTTGAGTTGCTGTTCATCTACCACATTGGGAGACTCTGTAAGAGGGCACACCGCCTGTGTGGTCTTCGGAAAGGCAATTACTTCGCGGATGGAATCTTCCCCGACGAGTAAAGCCGTTACGCGGTCTAGTCCAATGCCAATCCCGCCGTGCGGAGGCGCACCATATTGCAAGGCATTAAGTAGCATCCCAAAGCGCAAGGCGGCCTGCTCTTTGCTGTGTTTCATCAAAGCCAAAATGCGCTCTTGCACTTCGCGGCGGCAGTTGCGCACAGAGCCGGACGCGAGTTCATTTCCGTTCAGCACCATATCAAATTGATACGAGCGTACCGAGCCGGGGTCGCTTTCCAATTTATCCAAATCTTCCTCGTGCGGTGCGGTAAACGGATTGTGCGCGGCGTCCCAGCGGTCTTCTTCCGGGATATACTCCAAAAGCGGAAAATCCGTAATCCACGCAAAAGCCCACTGACATTTCGGTGTGAGATTTTTGACCAACTCTTTGCGTAGCGCACCCATAAAGCTCTGACAGGTGCGCATATTAGCATCGCTGCCCACCAAAATAATGTCCCCCTCCTGCGCGGCAACAGCCGTTTGCAGAGCTGTCATTTCTTCTGGTGTAAAGAATTTAGCGGTCGGGCTTTCCAACTTTCCCTCTTTTACTTTGAGCCATACCAAGCCTTTCGCACCGTTTTTCTTGGCCAAATCGGTCAGTTTATCAATCTGCCCGCGTGACATGGCTGCACCCTTTTCCCCGCGCAACGCATAAATAGCGCCTTTGGCTGCCAACACATCGGCAAACACTTTAAAGTCTGTCTTGGCAAAAATATCACTAACGTTTTTGATTTGTAAATCGTAACGCAAATCCGGCTTATCCGAACCGTACAAATTCATCGCATCATTATACGGAAGTTTCGGAAACGGCGTAGTGAGTTCATAGCCACCCACTTTAAAAAGCTCTTTCATCAGCCCTTCCACTACTTCGTGAATATCCTCAATAGTTACAAAGGACATTTCCATATCAATCTGCGTATGTTCGGGTTGGCGGTCGGCGCGCAAGTCCTCATCGCGGAAACACCGCGCGAGTTGGAAATAGCGGTCAATGCCGCTGGCCATTAAAGTTTGTTTAAACATTTGCGGGCTCTGCGGCAAAGCGTAAAACTGACCGTGGTGAATGCGCGAAGGCACCAAATAATCGCGTGCACCTTCGGGGGTAGAACGCGTCAGCACCGGGGTTTCCACTTCCAAAAATCCTTGTGCATCCAAGTACCGCCGCGCGGCCTGCGCCACTTTGTGACGCATGGTCAAATTGCGTACCATAACCGGATTGCGCAAATCCAAATAGCGGTATTTCATACGGGTTTCTTCCGTGGCACCGCGGGATTTATCAATGTCAAACGGAAGCGGCACGGACGTATTTAATAGTCTTAAATATTCTACCGCAATTTCAATTTCGCCCGTCGGCAAATTCGGATTGACCGCGCCCTCAATGCGGTGCTTGACCGTGCCGGTTACTTCCACCACGTATTCATTACGCAAAGTAGAAGCCAGCTCAAAAAATTTACTGTCCGGCCCGACGACAATTTGCACCAAACCGCTACGGTCGCGCACGTCTAAAAAGAGCACTCCGCCGTGATTGCGGTAACTGTTAATCCACCCGCAAACGGTTTGCTTGGTATCAATGTGCGAAGCGTTTAGCGCGCCGCAATAAGATGTTCGTTTCATACTAATTTTTTTACCTCGGTAATAACTGTGTTAAGCGGAATTTGTTTTTGCTCTCCGCTGGTTAAATCTTTCAGCGTAATTTGATTGGCAGCCAGTTCATCTTCGCCTAAAATCAGCGCAATCGCCGCGCCGCAACGGTTGGCCTGTTTCATTTGGCCTTTGGCATTTTTATCAAAGAGTCCGCCTTCGGTACGCACACCCGCCGCACGCAAATCTTGCATAAGGTTAAATGCTTTTTCGTTGCAGGTCGGGCCGAGTGATACCATATACACGCTTTTTTCTTGGATGGCAGGCACTTCACCGCGCGAAGCAATTACGCGCTCCACACCCATGGCCCAACCGACGGCCGGGGTCATCGGACCACCCATATTTTTAACCAGTCCGTCATAGCGGCCGCCGGCGGCAATGGCATTTTGCGACGTGTCGCCCGCTTGAAATTCAAACACCGTGCGGCTGTAATAATCCAGCCCGCGCACGAGCATAGGGTCTACAATAAAATCAATTTTACCCTTTAACAGCCGTTGCACTTCATCAAAATGCGCTTGACATTCCGGGCACAGTTGCATCGTCGGTACTTTGCCTGCAAAACGCGGTCCGTCAATTTTACAATCCAGTACGCGCAAGGGATTTTTCTCTAAGCGCGTTTGGCAATTTTCGCACAGCGTGTCTTTTTCTTTAGATAAAAAATCAATGAGCGCTTGCCGATAGAGCGGGCGGCATTTGTCACAGCCCAAACTGTTAATTTTAACCGAATAATTTTTGGCACCAAAGGCAGATACAATGTCTTTGAGCATCAAAATCATTTCGGCATCGGCCGCCGGAGCGGAATTGCCAATTGATTCTGCGCCGATTTGCTCGAACTCACGGTAGCGGCCCGCTTGCGGACGTTCCGCACGAAACATATTACCTATATAAAAGAACTTCTGCACGGGCGCGGCTTGCGTGAAATTATTTTCCAAATACGCCCGCACCACCCCCGGCGTACCTTCGGGGCGGATGGCCAATTGGCGATGTCCGGCATCTTCAAAAGCGTACATTTCTTTTTGTACGATATCGGTCGTTTCGCCGGTAGATTTGATAAAAAGTTCCTTTTGTTCTACCGTCGGCAAGCGAAGCTCGGAAAATCCATAGCGGCGCAGTACGCCGCGCGCGCAGTTTTCCAGTTCGGTAAATAAAGTAGATTGGGGCTCAAAAATGTCCCTAAAACCTCTGACTAATTTGCTCATGGATATATTTTAGCATTTTAGTAGGGGCTAAACGCGATTCAGTACGCATAACGTACATAGGAATAAGAATCAGTGGTAGCTGCCGCACTTTTTGTAGTACGCCCTGTTTCCGCCTTACAAATAGCATTTTGCAGCGGGTAATCAGCAGGGTCAATAGAGCCATAGGAAACACAATTCCTACGCAGGGAATTTCCCTCAAGCACGCCATGGTACCCCATCTGTATATCATTGTTAACACAATGAATATTAATTTTTTCTGTTCCTTCTTCCCCGGGACGTACGGAATAGACCGCATCGCAATAACCCCAAGGATATACACAGGTGTTAGGCGTACTACTATCAATTGAACAACCTGATAAACCAATATCCAAATTTTCCAAATTATCTGTAAAAGTGTCGTTCGCCAATTTGTGCACTTGCTCAGCTTTAATAAGTGCTTCCGTTAAATTCTTTAGTCCTGTGTAACGGGCTTTTATCACGGCCTTTTGGTATTGCGGCAAGGCAATGGCAGCCAAAATACCGATTATTAAAACAACGACTAACAGCTCTATTAGCGTGAATGCACGACTTTTCATACACTTCCCTCCTTTTTTTATTCCAACATAAGAAAAGTGTACCAAAAAAAAAAAACAAGTCAAGAGGTATGTTTGGGTCCAGACACATTTGAGACTAAAAGCCCCGACGAAAAAGGGCTTCAAAAAAATATTTTAAAATATTTTTAAATACAGGAGTTTTTATGACCCGTTTTTACTCAAACAGCAAAAAACAAATCATTCTTAAC
>JAZNWO010000015.1:0-15365 GCA_045593365.1 Candidatus Avelusimicrobium sp. | reverse complement strand
GCTGTTAGTCGTTGTTTTAATCATCGGTATCTTGTCGGCAATTGCTTTGCCCCAATACCGGGTGGCAGTAGCGAAAAGCCGCGTGGCTACTATGCTTGCTTTAGGAAAATCTCTTGCTCAGGCGCAAGAAGTATATTATCTGAACAATAACAGTTATGCTACGAATATGGAGGATTTAGATGTGCAGTTGCCGGGTAATTGTAGCTTTCTAATATCTAAGTTTTTTTCCTGTGGTAATGACTTTATGTTTGATAATGATGCAGAGAACGGAAGTGTACGTATTAATTACTGTCCGGGTTTTAACACAGATAAAGATTTATGTATGGGGAAAAGAGATGTACAGATAGATTTCAACTTGTATTATAAAGAGGGAAAATTAGGAAAGAGGGAGATGTGGTGCCGTGTGCTCAACAGTTCGGCTTTAGGGCACCGGATTTGTGGCAGCATGGGAATCAAAGCATCTTACGATGCCAATGCATATAAATTGTAAATTTTGAATTGCTGATTTTTAAAACAACCCGGAACTTTCCAACGCATGGAGTGCCTTGGAAATATCGCCCACCACAATGATAAACCGGGCGTGCTCATCTACCGCCGCCCCGCCGTAAATGGAGGTAATGTTTAGGTTGTGTTGCTTCATCACTTCGCCGATGTCGCGCGCAATGCCGATGCGGTCCGGTGTGTTAATGCAAATGGCATCGGTTTTGACATTGGTGAAACCTGCTTTAGTTAATGCGTGGCCGACCTCTTGGTTGTAATCAATGGCCACCCGGACTACCGCCGCATCAAAGCGTACATCCGAGGAAATGGCTATCAGCGTAATGTTTTCTTGGACGAATAAATCGGCAAAACTCTTTAACGCGCCGGGCTCATTGGTTAAAAACACACTGTATTGTTTGACAACGGTGATAGACATTTTAGCCTCCTTATCATACGGCAACGCGGACCATGGGCCACGGGGTACTTTCCTTTATTATAGCACACTTCAAACGGCGTTTTATGGAATTAAAAAACGGGCAAGGCTTTACCGTCCAGCACCTCTGCTGCTTTTAACTTTTCTTCCAAAAACAGCATCGCTTTGCAATCGTCCTCGTTGTACATCAGTACCTTATTTAATAAATCCGATTGCCCGGTTTTGAGCCATTGGGTAAAATAAACCATACTATCCATGGCCCCGCAATCATCTTGCCGCCAGTGGAAACCAAACGCCGGGGCGGCTGCCTTCAAGGAAAAGCTGGGCGCGGGCAAGTAGAATGCTTTATTGACGGCGACTTTCAGGTCATAACACAAACTGATAAGCAGATTTAACTTGTCGGCATCGTGCTTGTTTTCTTGGGCCAGTTTGCGCATCTTTTTAACCTCGTATTCGGTCCAATGGTACAGCACCGTATTTTCCGGGTCTTTAATATAATCGTAAAACTGTTCAAAAATCGTAATTTCTTCCTCTGGTGTTTTGGCTACGAAAGAAACATATTTGTTTTTTTCTTTATCCCATAAACCGATTAGGTATACAAAGGAAGTATTGTCTTTTGTAAAGGTTTCGGTCGCTTCAAAGTCAAAATATAAATTATGTTTTTTGGTTGGCGGTGGAAAGTGCCCGGCCTCGCGCAAGACGGGCTGATTGTGCAAATAGGCCTGCGCATTATAATACGCCTCGGAGGCGAAAGGTTCCTCTAACAGTGTTTGCAGAAACGGCAGTCCGATGCGCGCCACATCATCGGTATTTTTCATACCGTAAATTTTAAGGCATTCGCGCATTTCGGTGCTTAAATGCGGCAGCATTTGCAAATCCTTGCTTTGCGCGACTACTTTATTGGCATACACCCGCCATGGGGCACTGGCTGCTTTGGGCGGTTTGTGCGCTTCGGGTTTAACTTTTCCGTCGCGTATAGCACGGAAATAATCCAACTCGCGCGTGAGGCGTTCCTCGTGGTCTAGGTAATCTACTTCGGCTGATTTGCCCTTTAACTCCACCCGCGTATAACGGGGGGTAAACTGTTGAATGTCGGACAAAATGTGATTGAGCAGCGAAACTTGCAAAGCGTAGTGTTCCTTTAAATCATGGGCGCGCTTGAACTGCACAATGCGGTAATAATACGGGCCGAAAATACTGGCGCCGCCGTCGCAGCGTTGCAACAAATTAATAGCACCGTATACGCTTTTGGGCAAGTTCCACAGCGCCGCATTGACAATAGCCGGCTGCCCTTCCTGCATGGCGCGCAGCGTTTGTTCAAAACGTTCTGTATCGTTGGTAGCAGAAAGGAAAACAGCACCCGGAAAATGCTCCTTTATCCAGGCATCACGGCTGCTGCGGTCGGTGCGGATTTTTAAATTTTCATACCGGTTTTGCTCGGGCACAGCTTCTTCGGCTGGCGCATGGAAATGGCACCAAATGCCAAAAGGGTCCTCTAAGAGCGAAAACATTTTAGAAGCATTAAAATCGGATTTGCCCGGTGTACGTCCGGCGGAAAACCGGGTAAATAAAGTTTGGGCTAAAGTTTCTTGCATATTATATATTTTAGCTATTTTAGGGCGGTTGTGCACACTTGTGTGTGCGGCAACCTAAAAATATGATAATATATGTGTGTTATGGAAAATATGCTATTACTTGAAACAGGCGGTTTTTTGGCGTGTTTTGTGCTTCTGTTTTATTTTATGGCCAAGTACCGCGCGGCATTGGAACAAGATGCGCAGGAGGAATATCCCGGCGCAGATTACACGGTTATGACTGTCGCTAAGCCGACCTTTGCCTCCCGCGCTTCGGTATTGGGTTCGCTGCGGGGAAATGCTCCTTTGGAAGTAATGGATTTGAAGGAAACAGTTAAAGATCTACATTATCAATTGGAAGAAAATAAGCTGACGCAAGATAAAAACAATGCGGATTTGCAAAAGCAGTTAGCCCGTTTAGAGCAGCGTTTGACTACTTTTGAACAGGAATATGTAAACAAGTTGCAGCCTACTTTGCTGAGTTTGATTGAGGAACTGGAAGGAATGAAGGTGGCTACTCCTGCCGAAGTGGCACAAGCTCCGGAAACAGCCGATAAGAAAGAAAATTAAAATAGTTTTTGATGGATGATAACAGAGCCTGTTTGACAGACTCTGTTTTTTTGCCGAAAAACGAGGAAAGTGAAAGTTTTCCTTGACTTGTTTTTTTTTTTTGGTACACTTTTCTTATACTTGAACGAAAAAAGGAGGAAAGTGTATGAAAAGTCGTGCATTTACGCTTATAGAGCTGTTAGTCGTTGTTTTAATTATAGGTATCCTGGCTGCAGTCGCTTTGCCGCAGTATAGTAAAGTAGTGCAGCGCACCCGTAATGTCGAACTGAAACAATTAATCCGCACGGTAGCAGAAGCGGAGCAAGTTTATTATTTAGCCAATGGAAAATATGCGGGTAACTTTAATGAGCTAGACGTAGATTTGCCGTTAGCGGCTCCGGGCGGAAAAGATAAAGCTTGCGGCGGTGTAGTGGTAAAAGGAACGGATTCTATTCGCCAAGGGAAAGATTTTCAGGTATTACTCAATTCCACAAATTTGGATTCAAATACCGTGGTTCGGGCTATGTATACAAGCGGTACTTACAAATGCTGTGGATTTTTGTACTCGCTTACCGAACCGCATGAATCAATACAATGTTCTGTTCCGGAATCACTTGACGAAAGTGTTCGTAAAAAATTTTGTGAGCAAATTGAGAATGGAACATATAACAGAAGTAGTGGCGGTTTTGAAAGATACAATTTGCCTTAAATAATCTCATTTCCCTATTCTTACTCCCTCCAAAAATGCTAAAATAAATGTATATTTTCGCAGTGAGGGCGTATGGATATCAAGCTGATTACAGACATTACAAACTGGCTCAAAACCACTGATTTAGCAGAATTTTGTTACCAGAAGGATCATAACTGTATTGAAATTAAAACCCGTGAAGCCTTGCCGGATCCCGTGCAGACAAACTGTCATTTGTCGGCGGTAACCGCGCCCGCTGTCGGGTTTTATTATGCCGCGCAAAAAGGCAAAAATTTAATTTTAAAAGAAGGCCAAACCATTAAACAAGGCGACCCGTTGGGTGTGGTGGAAAGTGCCACTAAAAAGCATTCTATTACGGCGCCTGTTTCGGGTACGTTGCGGGTCATTTCTGCGGAAGAGGGCAAGCCGGTGGAATACGGCCAGCCTTTATTTTTTATTGAGCCTTAATTATGCCAAGTGTAAAAATTACCCCTTTTAAAAAAGTTTTAATCGCCAACCGCGGTGAAGTTGCCTTGCGTGTGATTCGCACGCTCAAAGAGATGGGCATTTCCTCTGTAGCAGTATATTCCGAGGCGGACCGCAGCAGCCTGCACGTGCGTGTAGCCGATGAGGCAGTTTGCATCGGAGCGGCCCGCTCGGCTGACAGTTATCTTAATATGGATGCCATTATTACTGCTGCCAAAATTACGGGTGCCGATGCCGTGCATCCGGGATATGGATTTTTATCTGAAAATGCAGATTTTGCCCGCATGGTTACAGCGGCCGGGATGACTTTTATCGGTCCGAGTGCACAGGCGATTGAAATGTTGGGTGTGAAAAGTAAAGCGCGCGAGATTGCGGTAAAAGGCGGCGTGGCGGTGACGCCGGGCTCTAACGGGGTTGTCGGCGCAAATTATCGTCAAGTAGCCCAAAAAATCGGCTACCCGATTATGATTAAAGCGACCCTCGGCGGCGGCGGAAAGGGTATGCGCGCGTGTATGAGCGAAAAAGATTTGGACCGTATGCTTAAAACCGCACAGGCTGAGGCCAAGGCCAACTTTGGCGATGACCGCGTATATTTCGAAAAACTTATTTTAAATCCGCGTCATATTGAAGTACAAGTTGCCGCCGATAATTACGGCAACGCCGTAGCGTTTGCCGAGCGCGATTGCTCTATGCAACGCCGTCACCAAAAGTTACTGGAGGAATCACCCTCGCCGTTTGTAACGGCTGCTGTGCGCAAACAATTACAAGAAGCCGCTGTTAAAATTGTAAAAGCAGCTAAATACCGCGGTGTCGGTACAGTGGAATTTTTAATGGCGCCGAATAAAGAATTTTACTTTATGGAAGTGAATACGCGGCTGCAAGTGGAACATCCGGTGACGGAGACTGTTTGCGGACAAGATTTGGTAAAAATGCAAATCCAAATTGCACAAGGCGAGCCGCTGCATATCACACAAGCACAGGCTGGTGTAGTACGTTGCCACGCCATGGAGCACCGCATCAATGCCGAGGACAGTGAACATAATTTTGCGCCGTGTCCGGGAACGATTGAGGAATGGATACCCGCGGGCGGTTTGGGGGTGCGGGTGGACAGTCATATGTACACGGGTTACACGATTCCCACATATTATGACAGTCTGATTGCCAAGCTGATTGTGACGGCAGATAACCGGGAAGCATTGTTGGCACGTTGTCGCCGTGCATTGGGGGAATTTGTGGTAGCAGGCGTGAAAACGACTATTCCTTTTCATCAGAAAATAGTCAATCATCCCGATTTTATGGCCGGGAATGTTGACACGGGGTTGATTGAGCGGATGCTCGCGGAGAAAAAGAATGAAAGCCAAAAATAAAATTTTCAGCCGTCGCGTCTTGGGTTTGTGGCTTGCAAAACAGCGTAAAACTGGCAAGAAAATTGTATTTACCAATGGTTGTTTTGATATCTTGCACGCCGGGCACGTGAGCATTTTGGAATTTTGCCGCAGTAAAGGCGACGTGCTGGTAGTGGGACTCAACAGCGACACATCTGTCAAACGCTTAAAAGGTCCTACGCGCCCCGTCAATAAAGAAGCTGACCGCGCCTTGGTGCTGGCTGCATTAGAGTCTGTTTCAGCGGTATGTATTTTCCAGGAGGATACGCCGTATAATTTAATTAAACTCGTCCGCCCCGATGTGCTAGTAAAGGGCGGTGATTACAAGCCCAGTGAAATTGTGGGCCGTGAATTTGCAAAAAAAGTGGTGCGCTTTGCTTTACTCAAAGGCCGTTCCACGACTAACATTATTAAAAAAGTAAGCAGTAAAGGAAAAGAAAATGTCTGATATTTTTGAAAAATGCAGGAATTATCAAGATGCCAAACGGGCCATGGAGTTGGGAATTTACGGTTATTTTCAACCGATAGAATCAGCGCAAGGACCGGAAGTAATGCTTAATGGTAAAAAGTACATTATGGCTGGGTCCAACAATTACTTAGGCCTTGCCAATGACCCAGAGATGAAAAAAGCCGCATCCGAAGCGGCCGCCAAATACGGCACGGGATGTGCGGGTTCCCGCTTTTTAAACGGTAATACAATTTTCTTAGAACAATTGGAACAGCATTTGGCGCGTTTCAAACGCCGTCAGGCCGCTCTTGTCTTTTCCGCCGGCTACCAAATGAATTTAGGTGTTGTTTCCTGCTTACTTAAAAAAGGCGATTACGCCATTGTAGATAAATTAGACCATGCCAGTATTTTAGACGGTGTGCGTTTGTCTGGTGCAGACATGGTGCGCTTTAAGCACAACGATATGGTTGATTTGGAGCGCGTGCTTGCTAAACTGCCGGAAGATGCCGGAAAACTGATTATTGTAGACGGTGTATTTAGTATGGAAGGCGACATCTGCAATTTGCCCGAAATTGTAAAGCTCGCTAAAAAATATGGCGCGCGCACGATTGTGGATGATGCGCACGCCACAGGCATTATCGGTAAAACCGGGCGTGGTACGTGCGAGTATTTTGGACTAGAAAACGGAGAAGTAGATTTGGTAGTCGGTACTTGCTCTAAAACTTTTGCCACGGTAGGCGGCTTTGTGGTGGGTGATGCCGATATTATTCACTTTATCCGGCACAATGCCCGCAGTCAGATTTTCTCTGCCGCTCTGCCGCCTGCGTCTGTAGCCTCGATTAATAAGGCTTTGGATTTGATTGAAAATGACACTTCCCGTCGTGATAATTTATTGCGCATGACGGATAATTTGAAAAAGGGACTGCGCGAATTGGGATATGATTTAGGCCACAGCACCACCCCGGTTATTCCGGTGCACGTGGGCAGCAATGAAAATTGCTTTAAGATGTGGCGCGCTTTGCACGAGCTGGGCATTTTCTCTAACCCGGTTGTCAGCCCTGCCGTGCCGCCGGGCCATGCTTTGATGCGCTTGACCTTAATGGCTACGCACACCGATGAGCACGTTAAACAAATCATTAACGCGTTTGCCAAGGCGGGCCGCGCAGTCGGTGTGATTAAATAAATTTGGCCCCGCTTCGGCGGGGTTTTTTACGAGGGATTATGGCAGTTAGTGTTTTGGACGGCGAACAAAAATTAAAAGAGTTTGTACAATTTCCGTTTGATTTGTACGCGCAAAACCCGTATTGGGTAGGAGAGTTAAAAACCGATACACTGCATTTGTTACGCGCGGATAATGCGTTTTGGAAGCACGCGCGGCGCAAACTGTTTTTAGCTTACAAAGACGGGAAAATTTCGGGTCGTTTGTGCGCGCTCGTCAATGACACCTATAATCAATATCACAAAGAAAATATAGGCTTTTTTGGGTTTTTTGACTGCATAAATGATGCGGCGGTTTCCCATGCCCTATTTACCGAGGGGGAAAAATGGTTGCGCGCGCAAGGCGTGAGCGCGGTGCGCGGACCTGCCAATCCTTCGTCTAATCATCCGTACGGCCTGCTCATAGAAGGCTTTGACAGTATGCCCGCCATTATGATGCCCTATAATTATCCGTATTACGCTGATTTGATTGAGCGCGAAGGGTTTAGTAAAGTAAAAGATTTACTGGCTTTTGAACGTACGCGCGATGATAAATTTTCGCCGCTGTTTGAAAAAATAGTCGCACGCGCAAGCCGCGCCAAAGGTGTTACCTTGCGGCGTATTAATTTGAAAAATCTGCAACAAGAGGCCTCGGCCATTCGTAAAATTTACAATGATTCCTGGGCGGAAAATTGGGGCCATACGCCGATTTCCGAGGAAGAAATACAAGATATGGTCAAGGAATTAAAACCTGTTTTGCGCGTGGAGGGCACCTGCGTGGTGGAAGTGGACGGCGTGCCCGCGGGGTTTTATATTGCGATTCCGAATATGAATCACGTGCTGAAAATTTTGCGCGGGTCTTTAGCAAATCCTATTCGCACCCTGCGCGCTTTGTGGGTGTGGAAACACATCCGCGATGCACGGCTGATTATGCTGGGGGTGGACCCAGCGCACCGCAAGCGCGGCTTGGATTTGGTGCTGATTAATCACATTGTCAAATACGGCGTGGCGATTTGGGATAAGGCCGAGCTCTCTTGGATTTTGGAAGACAACGAGGGCATCATCCGTGCTATGACTGAAGCCGGCTGCTACCCGATTAAACGTTACCGTCTGTATCAGAAAGAATTGTAAAAATTTATCAGCTATTATCTTACGGGTCCAAATGCTTTGTTTGGAGCCGTTTTTTTGTGGCAAAAATAGGCCTTGACTCGTTTTTTTTTTTTGGTACACTTTTCTTATGCTGGAATGAAAAAAGGAGGGAAGTATATGAAAAGTCGTGCCTTTACGCTTATAGAGCTGTTAGTCGTCGTTTTAATTATTGGTATTTTATCTGCCATTGCCCTACCACAATATAATTTGGCGGTGGAAAAAGCCCGCGCCGCTGAGGCACTTACTGTACTTAAAAGTATCAAAAATGCCCAGGAAACGTACTATTTGGTAAATGGGCGATACGCCACCGTCGCTGATGAGTTGGATATGCAAGTTCCGCAGAGCCAGTATTGGACATATTACATAAATCAGAGTGGAAACTCCACAGTGGCAAAACGTATTGGTAAAAAATGGAAATTATATTTTCGTTTCTCTCATCCGTCTTCTGCAACTCAGCCAGATTTCATCCTCTGCGGATATGATGACGATGTAGAGGATAGTTCATACGCTGTTAGAATTTGCAAGGCGTTAGGTATCACGGGTGACGCCAGCGCCCGAATGCCAATGAATTTTTAGTAATCAGACGGCTATTTATTTTCCTAAAATTTTTCCGGCGACGCAGACTTATCCCTAGTGCATAACCTGTTTGACAGAATCGGACGCGGTTTTATACCATATAAAAAAGGGATTTTGTAAAAGGGTTGAAAGAGAGGGTTTATGAAAAAGATTATCAATGCGCCGCAAGCGCCAAAAGCCATCGGCCCGTATTCGCAAGCTATAGAAGCCGGCGGCTTTATCTTTACGTCTGGCGTGCTGCCCGCGGACCCGGTTACCGGGGAAATCTTGGGCGGCGATATGAAAAGCCAAACGGAATTGGTGCTGAAAAATTTGGAAAACATTATTAAAGCCGCCGGCGCACAACTCAAGCACGTGGTCAAAACTACGGTCTACATAACGGACCTGACCGCGTTTGCCGAAATGAATGAAATGTACGAGTCTTTCTTCAAGGAAAATCCTCCCGCCCGCACCACCGTACAGGTGGCAGCCTTGCCAAAAGGGAGTTATGTGCAAATAGAAGCTATTGTGCATAAATAATTTTCCATGAGCATACACGAAGAACTGCTTCAAAAGCGTACGAACGGTATTTTGCTTCCTGTGTCCGCAATGAAAACGGAAACGGATTGGGGCGTGGGCGACTTTTCGTCCTTGTGCGAATGGGTGCGCTTTTTGGGCGGCTTGGGTACCAAGATTGTACAAATTTTGCCTTTGCAGGAAACCGCGCCCGGACAAACGTGTCCTTACTCGGCGTTGAGTGCCTTTGCCATTGACCCGGTTTACATAGATGTAACTGCAGTAGAAGAAGTGCAGGCCTCTGCGCGCGCGCGGCGCACGGTGGAGGATTTGCAGGGGGAAATCGTGGCGTGGCGGCTGTCGCGTAAGGCCCTGTTTAAGCCAGTCAAAGAAGCCAAGCTGCGGGTCTTGTGGCAGGCGTATCAATTTTTCCTGGAGCACGATTTTAAATGTTCTACACCGCGCGCGCAAGCGTTTGAGGCGTATTGCTCGGCTAATAGCAGTTGGCTGCGCAACTATTGTGTCTTTCGCGCGGCCAAAGAATTTTTCCATTGGCAAACCTGGAAGGACTGGCCGGAGGGATTGCGCAATTTTGAGCCGTACGCCGTCAATGAATTTGAACTAAAATATAGCGAGTATGTTTGCTTTTTTGCTTACTTACAATGGCAGGCCGATTTGCAGCTGCGCGGCGCAAAAGCGTGCGCACAGGCAGCGGGTGTATATTTGTTTGGCGATATTCCGTTCGGTACCAATTTAGACAGTGCAGAAGTGTGGAGCGAACGGGCCAACTTCCGTTTGGACTGGAGTGTGGGCGCACCGCCGGACCAATTTTCCGCCAAAGGGCAGAGCTGGGGACTGCCCGCATATAATTGGGATTATATGCAGCAAACCCATTTCAATTTGTGGCAGCGCAAAATCCGCCGTGCGGTGGAATTGTACGACATTTTCCGCCTAGACCATTTAGTCGGATTCTTCCGCACCTATGTATTTGCTGACGGCAAGGAAGAAGGATTTTTTGATGTGACGCAAGAACAGGCGCAAATTGACCGCGGCTATGCGTTTTTGCGTATGGTATTAGATAGTGCACGCGGCGCGCTCCCCGTCGGAGAGGATTTGGGTGTTATCCCCAATTATGTGCGCCGGATGTTGGTGGACTTGAAAATTCCGGGTTACAAGGTGTTGCGCTGGGAACGCGAGGATAACGGGTACTACCGCGAACCGCGCAATTACCCGGTGGTTTCCCTGGCGACTACCTCCACGCACGACACGGAAACTGTACGTGGTTGGTGGGAAACCCAGCCGCAATGGGAACGTGCGAACATTTGGGAAATGATTTCAGCGCAAAAAACAGATGGCACCGTTCCGTTTACCTTGGAAACGCAAAGCGCCATTTTGCGCCGGGTGTTGACCAGTGCCTCTGCCATTACGATGTTTTCCTGGCAGGACATTGTGGGTACCTTAGACCGGGTTAATACGCCGGGCACTATGGGCGATGAAAACTGGACTTACCGCAGCGGTTACACACCGCAAGAGGCGGTGCAGGAATATGCCGCGCAATTAGAGATGTACAAGCATTTATTGCAAGAAACCGGCCGGGCGTAATTTAGTTTATTTTGCAAGAAGTGAAACTTTTTATCTAGCTCTTTTTGGGAAAGCTAATTTGCCCAAATCCAAGTTACATGATCTGTTGTTTTGCCTGAATAGGTACTAGCTCCTGTCTCTGCCTTGCATAATTTATTGGGTGGAGAAGTTAAATCTGTATCAAATGCAATGCATTTTCTCTGTCCTGCATTTGCATGGTTTATATGGTCATAAAAAACTTAATATCCCATGATTCCTATAAGTGTGTGAACGTTGCAATTAGTCTGTAATGATTCAATAAAACAGCGGCTTTCGTCGGCATAATATCGGTCACTTTCTGTATTACGTTCATCGCTACTGGCCGGAAAATCTATATCTAAATCTTCCAATTTTGTTGCATATACACCATTAGCCAAATAATACACCTCCTGTGCATTTTTAATGGCAGCAGCTAATTGTTTGAAGGTAGCATATTTGGTTTTAGCCACGGCAATTCTGTATTGCGGCAGCGCGATAGATGCCAGTATGCCAATGATAAGGACAACGACGAGTAATTCAATAAGTGTAAAGCCGTTAGTAGATAGAGTCGTCATTCCCGAAGGTTGTAATCGGGAATCTTTTGCTATTTTGTTGTTTATTAACAAGGCTTTTCTCTTATTTACATAACCAATAAGGGAGATCCCCGATAGAAACACTCGGGGATGACATCCTTTTTTAAATTCTTTCATATATTCTCCTGTGTTTTTTATAATCTTGCGACGTGTCGCAAGGAGTATCAAAAAGTATTTTTTTACATCCAGCGCCTAAGTATAATTTACCAAAAAAAAAAAACGAGCCAAGGCCTATATTCACTTTTCTCGATTTTTACGTCACAGAAGGACATTATAAAAGTAGGTCGGGCTCCGCCCGACAAATAAAAAATGTTATAGAAAAAGTCCAGTATCAAACAAATGTCATCCCCGAATAAAAAGGAACCATCATTTCCGACAATATTCCTCGGGGATGACGACTTTATTATTTTATTCCGTTTGATTGAAAAAAAGTGTCCCTCTATTCGGAGGGTGCGTTTTTTGGTCGATACAAATTTTAAGTGTTTTGTCGGTTGACAGTTTGTGGCAGACATTTTGCTACAATAGGAATATGATTTATTTTGCTCATCGTGGGGCCAGTGCACAGGCTCCGGCTAATTCGCTGCAGGCTTTTGCGTTAGCTTGTGAGCAAGGGGCCACGTGTTATGAATTGGACGTACACCTCACGCGCGATGGCCGTTTGCCTGTGCAGCACGACGAAACAATAGGAGCCACCGGGCGGACAATACGGCAATTTACTTGGCCGCAGTTGCGGGTCTTTTGTGCGCAGCAACAACTTGCCTGTCCGCCGCTGCTGGAGGAAGTTTTTCCGGTGGTGCGGCCCGGACTTAAGTGCCTGAATATTGAGCTAAAAAACGAAGGAGGTATTTATCCGGGTATTGAAACAATTTTGCTAGACACGCTCTTGCGCTCAGCCCCGGATTTGCGGTCCCGTATTCTATTTTCCAGTTTTGATTTTCCTACGCTCAAACGCTTGCGCGCCTTGGCGCCACAAGCCCGCCTCGGGCTGCTGACCCGGCACTTTGATCCGGCCCACGCGCGCGAAGTCAACGCTTATAGCGTGCATATTAATCAGACGCGTGTCACGGCGCAGTTGGTACAGGACTGTCATGTGGAAAACCGCTATGTATTTGTGTATACGGTAAATACGCGGGCAGATGCACAGCGGTTAGAGCAAATGGGAGTAGACGGAATTTTTACAGATGTGCCGGATTTATTTTTAAAGTAATCTTATGAAAAAGCCCCGCAGGTGCGGGGCTTTTGATTAATAGTCAGAACCGTAATCGTCTTCGTAAGAAGTACTGGAACCGGAGGAATTGTCCGTCTCCGCAGAGCCAGAAAAACCGCCGTAATATTGGTCCGGCGAATAGCGTTTCGGCTTTTCCCACAGACGTTTGGTATTTTTGTAATCGCGTTCAGAAGGTTCTCCAGGCACCATTGGGCGTACACGCTCATCAAAGAAATAAACATTCTTTTGCGTGTCAGGTTGCACATTAAAAATATATTCAGACTCTGCACTGGGTTTTGCTTCCCGGCGTTCCTTATAGGCCTGTTGGTTTAAATCAGCCAAATAATCTTCTTCTGTTAAGTAAATTTTGCGTTGGTAATTTCCGCTATCTTTTTTGGCAGAGGAAGTGCAGGCTGCTAATCCTGTTACAGTCCAGACAATTAATAAGAAATAGAACATTTGTTTCATACATTCTCCTTAATTTTTCTCTCTCCTGATAATATAATGTTTTCCAGCAAACACGCAAGTGTTATTGGGCCTACTCCACCGGGTACCGACGAAACGGTACAGTTTTTTTCTAAAAGTTGTTCAGTCAGACAATCACCGCAGAGCTTATTTTGGGTGTCCAGATTAGTGGAAATATCTATTACTATCGCATCAGCCGGGACATTGCCTGCGTGTAATAATCCAGGCTGCCCGGCAGCGGAGCAAATCAATTCTGCATTTTGTAAAGCACGTGCCAAATCACGCGTGCGGGTGTGGCAAATTTTAACGGTGGCATTCCGGCACGTCAGCAAATGGGCCAAAGGTTTTCCAACAGTGGGGGAACGTCCGATGACTACCGTTTCCAGTCCCGTTGGGTCTATGTGCCAAGCATCTAATAAACGGAGGACTGCCATAGCTGTACAGGGCACAAAGGTAGACAGCGAGCAAACATCTTCCCATGTCTTACATAAAAATAAATTACCCATAGAAAGGTTAGACATCCCGTCAATATCTTTTTCGGGTGCGATATAGGCCGTAAAGCCGCTGTTGGCTAAAGCAGCCGGAAGCGGACGCGGAATTAAAATAGCATCAATTTGCGGGTTGGCCGAAGCCTGTTTAAGTACAGAGAGGAAATCGGCCGTAGGGGTGGAGGCATTTACTGGGTACACTTGTGTGTGTACACCCAAATTTTCCGCTGCCTGCACTTCTTTTTTTAAATATACGTAGGCTCCATAGTCATCTGTAGATCCGATAGCAAACAAAGAAATAGGTCGTTTTAGTTTGGCAGCCGCCTGCTGTGCACGCTGCAACAGCGGTGCACGGATGGAAACGGCTAAATCTTTTCCTTGTATGAGCATATTTATATCATAGCAAATTCACCGTATCTCTAGGGAGTATTGAATGAATATTTTGTTCTTTTATTAGAAGGAAGGTGTCGTTACCTTTGTTAGGGTTCAGTACATTTGAGACTGTAAGAACTGCATGGGAGACATCAAAAATCCATCCTTATCTACTAAACTTCTATGGGGTCTCTGCTCATTATAATATTTTGTCCACTCCTCCAGCTTAGCATTTAATAAATCTGTATCCGTGGGCAGCGTATGGTAGTTGGGTAAAAAGAACTCATCCTGCAGGGTTTGGTTATAGCGTTCTACTCCTGCGTTGAGTTTGGGGCTTCTGGGAGGCAGTACAAAGAGCCGGATATTTTTGTTCTTGCAAGCCGTTTCAAAATGACCTCTAAACTCGCTACCGCCGTCTACCTGTAGTTCTGCTGGGGGATACCACCAACGCGATATCATAAAGTTCAGGAAGTCAGCCGCATTGCCGGAAGTAGCGTGCGGATAGGATTTGCAGAGACAAAATTTAGAAGCTCTGTCGTAAGCGACAAAGACCCGGTGTTCCGATCCGTGTAAATTGATAATCGTGTGGTCAAGTTGTATGGCGGTCTTATAGCGCTTGGGTAAGTGTTTGCTATGGGTATTTGTAAATTGGCGTATGAGTTTGCGCTCCTTCTTGCCCTTTAATACCGCAACAGGCGTAATGACTCCGCGCTGCATCAAGTAATGCAGGGCTCTGCCAACGGAGGATAAAGAGACCGTGTAGCCCTGTTTGTGCAGCTCGGTATGTATTTTGGCTTTGCCGTAATCCGGATGTTGCTCCCGTAAGGCGCGGATGCGTGCTAGGAGCGCTTTGGTTAATACCTCCGGCACACGGACCCGGTGCGGACGAGTGCTCTTAGGCCGCAGCGCGTTTAGCCCCTGGCTGTCATAAACGCGCTTCCAGCGAAAGAACGTGGCACGGCTGATGTGAAGTACCTGTTGTAAGGTACTCTCCTCCACGCCTTTTGCCTTGAGTTCGCTCCACTGTTCAATCTTATCGCGGCGGTTAAGAATGATTTGTTTTTTGCTGTTTGAGTAAAAACGGGTCATAAAAACTCCTGTATTTAAAAATATTTTAAAATATTTTTTTGAAGCCCTTTTTCGTCGGGGCTTTTAGTCTCAAATGTGTCTGGACCCAAACA
>JAZNWO010000014.1:0-3678 GCA_045593365.1 Candidatus Avelusimicrobium sp. | reverse complement strand
TAAGCTGGAGGAGTGGACAAAATATTATAATGAGCAGAGACCCCATAGAAGTTTAGTAGATAAGGATGGATTTTTGATGTCTCCCATGCAGTTCTTACAGTCTCAAATGTACTGAACCCTAACAGGCCTACCTTCACTTTTTCCAGTTTTATGCTGAAAATATGGCAATGTAGGTCGGGCGAAACCCGACAAATATAACAACGAGCTCCCCGATACCGGCCCTCGGGGATGACAAATCTGTATGTCATCCCCGACAGAGACACTCGGGAATGACAGCTCTTTTTTATTCTCGGGAATGACGACCTTGTGTTATGGTTTGTTTGATTGAAAACAAAAAACGGCACGATACTTTTTACGTGCCGTTTTTTGGATGCTGTTTGCTGCGTCAAAATAGCACCCCCTTGACTCGTTTTTTTTTTTTGGCATAATTTTAATATCCGGAAATTAAAAGAAAGGAGAATGTATGAAAAAAGCATTTACACTAATAGAGTTGTTGGTAGTCGTTTTAATTATTGGCATATTGGCTGCCATTGCGCTGCCGCAATATACCCAAACAGTAAATAAATCACGCGCCGTACAAGCTCTTGTTATGTTAAGAGCGCTTGCGGACGCGCAAGAAGCTTTTTTCTTGGCAAACGGAGATTATACAAATGAGTTAACGGAGTTAGATGTACAAATTCCGGAAAATTTAAAAGGCTCTGCGGACAATTGGAATGCAACCGAAAGTGACCACCCAAACCAATATATGTTTTTTTGTCTGAATAAACGCGGCTGCCAGGCATTTGCTATAAATCCGGATTTGCCTGCTTTTGAATTTCATGTATTAAATCCTCCTCCGGGAGAATACCAAAAGCAAGCTGGAAAACATTGGTGCAAATTAACCCAAAACAACCGGACGGCGCGTGCTAAAAAATTGTGCCTTTCTTTAGGAGGAGTACTTGACCGGGCGGACGAATATCCGGAGGGAAAATATTATCTGCTAAATTAGCGTTTTTAATAGGGCAGCTTTGGCTGCTCTTTTTTCTATTTCTTTTATTTTTGTTTTTTCCGGCGCAAAATCTTCTCTTTGAAAAAACGTGCCAGACCGCCTTTGGCTGTTTCGCGGTAATCCTGGTTCATATCCTTGCCGGTTTGCATCATCGTGGCCAGTACATCGTCATAGGAAATGCGGTTTTGGCCGTCAGACATCAGGGCATAGGTGGCACAATCTAAAGCGCGCGAAGCAGCCAGTGCATTGCGCTCAATGCACGGAATTTGTACGAGCCCGTCCACCGGGTCACACGTTAAACCCAGGTGATGCTCCAGTCCCATTTCGGCTGCATATTCTATGCGTTTGTTGTCGCCGCCTTCTAATTGGCAAGCCGCTGCTGCGGCCATGGCGCACGCCACGCCGACTTCCCCTTGGCAGCCGACTTCCGCACCGGAAATGGACGCATTTGCCTTGGCCATATTGCCAAATAAACTGGCAGTAGCCAGTGCACGGATAATGGTGTCGTCTTCAAATTCGCATACCTCCTGAATGAGGCGGCATACCGCCGGCACTACCCCGCACGAACCGCAGGTCGGCGCAGTTACCACAAAACCGCCCGAAGCGTTTTCTTCCGAGCAAGCCAGCGCGTATGAAAATAAATTGTTCATCCGGCGCAAATAGCGGGGGGAATTTTCCGCTTTGTATAAATACCGCCGAGCCTTGCGTTCCAAATTTAAGGATCCAGGTAACACGCCGCGTTTGCTCAAACCGCGCGCCATAGTTTCTTGCATACTTTTCCAAACGTAGGCCAAATAATCCCATACTTGCGGTCCTTCGTATTCCTCCACGTATTCCCACAGCAGCATTTTCTTGTCAGAAGTATATTGCAGAATTTCGTCCATGGATTTGTGCGGATAAATATTATTGATATGTTGCCCAAAATCGGCATCCGTACGAATAGCGCCGCCGCCGATACTATAGACGGTTTGTTGGCCCATAATGTGCCCAGCCTTATCCAAGGCTTGCAGTGTTAGGGCGTTGGGGTGTTTGGAAATGACTGTATCGTTATCAAAAATAACTTCCAGTGGTTTAGGATAAAAGGCCTCTGTAAGCGTGTAATCGGTTAAATGACCTTTCCCGGTGGCTGCGAGCGAGCCGTAAAGCGTCACGCGGAAGGAAGAAGCTAGCGGATATTGCTTATTAAATTCGTCCGCTGCTTTGCGCGGCCCCATGGTGTGGCTACTGGACGGTCCGCAACCGACTTTGTACAATTCTTTTAACGATTCCATAGTTTTTTCACCCCTTTTAGAAATGGTATCATATTTATATGAAGTTACTATCTGCGTTTTTAATAGCGGCCAGTTTATCAATGGATAATTTTGCAATCAGTCTGGCTTCCGGTTGTAGCCGGGGCGGGCCGCTGCACAGAGGACGTATTTTGCTGGTAAGTGCCAGTTTTTCGCTGGCGCATATTGTAATGTTTGGCCTGGGATGGTGGGGCGGCTGGGAATTAGGCCAATGGATCAACCGGTGGGATCATTGGATAGCTTTCTTTATACTGGCGTTTGTGGGAGCCAAGATGATAAAAGAGGCGTTGGCGGATCTTTCCGTACCTGATTTCGGGCAAGTACTGCCTTGGAAAAGAATTATTGGTTTATCAGTGGCGGCCAGTTTAGATGCGTTGGGAGTGGGGGTAGCCTTGTCGTTAGAGAAGGCTCCGTTTTGGATGACACTTATTTTTATGACGGGGTGTGTGTTTGTAACCAGTTATGCGGGTTTTTTGTTGGGTCGGCTGCTTGGCAAACGTTTTGGCAAAGTAATGGAAATTGCGGGCGGCGTTGTATTAATAGGGTTGGGCACAAAAATTCTGTTCAGCGGTCTTGGAATTTGGTAAGATAGAAGCATACCTGCAGTAAAGGAGAGTATATGGGAATTATCGCAATGATTATTATCTTTATCTGTTTGTGCACAGATAATATGGTAACGGCTAATATGTCGGGCATGAATATGGATTTAAAAACCAAAAGTGTTTTTTCCATTAAGACGGCCTTGTTCTTTTCGGCGTTTAACGCATTCTTTTTTACCTTTGGTTATTTGTTTGCCATCGTGTTTTTCCGGCGTTATTTTGTTCCGGCAAACCATTGGATTGCGTTTGCATTTTTGCTGTTGCTAGGCATTAAGTATATGTTAGAAACGATTGAAAAGTCTCCCAGTTTCCGGGAAAAGGAAGTGGACGACGGCAAAAAAATGTGGCGTGTAGCGGCGTTGGCCGGATGGCAATTTTGGCTGGTGGGCTATCCCTTGCAGCTGATGGGAAAAAGTTGGTTTCCGCAAATTCTGTTTTTGTTAATTATTACCTTCCTGATGACCATTTTGGGCTTTCATTTAGGCAGCAAAAGCTCCAAAACAATTATCAGCAAGAAGGTAGAATTTGTAGCCGGATTGATTTTGGTAATTATGGCAATCCGCTTGGTTGTGCTATAAGCATTTACGTAGATTAAAAAAGCACAAAGCATTTTGCTTTGTGCTTTTTTTAATACTCCTTCTCACAATTCCCCCGGCGTAAGCCGGGGGATACAGTGCAAGTCCCTAAATCTTCTTGCTAAAATGAATGTATGAGAGAGTTTAGAAGACAAAGCAACTGTGTGTATGATTGTACGTACCACCTAGTACTTCCGACCAAATACCGTAAGAAAATATTTAACGAG
>JAZNWO010000013.1:0-15085 GCA_045593365.1 Candidatus Avelusimicrobium sp. | reverse complement strand
GAGTTGGATGTTTCGCTTCCCGGCGGAACTGTTACGGAAGCGAGCAGCGATTCTGTACAGTATGCCGACGGGTCCATGTACCGTTTTCAGGGAAAGCAATCCGTGTATGGAACTCCAAAAGGAGTTAACGGAGAAGTGAGTTTTGAGTGGTATTACGATCACCAATCTCCTGCTTACGGGTATATGTCCGGGGTTTTGTCATGCAACGAAAGGGCACCCAACGGTCGTTTTGCCGTATGCCGGGCGTTAGGTGGTACTTTGCGTTTTGAAGCCGATTGGGGACACAAATATTACAACATTTCCTCTTTTTGACAGGCTTTTGGTTAGAACACTTCTGCGTCGCGTTTTTTATGCGCGGTAGGAAAGCGGTGATTTATATATGCAAAAAGCGGGCAATCCACACTGTGGTCATTAATAATTCCGCACGCTTGCAGGTGGGAATATACTGTAATTGGACCTAAAAAACGGAAACCGCGTTTTTTGAGTTCGCTGCTCAGACGTGCCGAAAGCCCGTTGGAGGACGGAACTTTGCCGCGTGCGTGCCCGGCATATAAGATGGTTTTCCCGCCGCAAAAATTCCACAAAAAGGTACTAAAAGAACCAAATTCTTTGCGGATTTGGCAAAAAGCTTTTGCATTTTGGACAATAGCCTCCACTTTACGTTCAGAAGCAATCATTCCGGGTGTTTGTAAGATACGCTTTACGTCCCGGCGGGTATATTTGGCCACACGTTCATAGCGGAAATTATCAAAGCAGTGGCGAAAGATTTCCCGTTTTTTAAGCATCAGCTGCCACGAAAGTCCGCACTGCATTACTTCCAGCATCAAAAATTCAAATTGTCCTTGGTCCTTGTGTAACGGACGGCCCCATTCTGTATTATGGTAAGCCCGGTCGGAAGCGGTTTTGCACCAGTTATTGCAATAACTCATATTCTCCCTTTACAGTAGAATTCTTTTATATCCTATCATTTTTTAGTGGTTTATTTATTATCTTTTTTGGCTTTTCCGCTGGAGCAAAATCCATATTTTCTAACTATTTACGTTTTTGCTAAAATATATATAGAGAAAATTTGCAAAATACCGTCTTTAAAGAGAGGAAAATTTACAATTTATCTGTTTTTGGAATCCTATAAAATAGGATGGTTTTTGGGATAAACCAGATATCCACGCGAGTCCAAAAGCGGCTAATTAGGCAAAATAGCAGCCGGGTAGCTCTCGGAGGCGTTTGCTGTTTATTCTTCCGTATGCGGAAGAGTATGGCCGTGTATAAGGGAATATACATTTGGACTCATGCTTTCTAAATTTTCCGTTTTAATGTCTGTGTATGCTAAGGACTGCCCCGCGTGGGTGGCGCAGGCCTTGGATAGCGTTTTGGCTAATTCTGTCAAACCTGCGGAAATAATCCTTGTAATAGACGGACCTGTCCCGTCGGATTTGCAAGTTATTTTGAATGATTTTTCTACTAAATATCCGCAAATAAAACTTTTTCCATTAGCTAAAAATGGCGGGCTAGGTCCTGCGCTGGCGTACGGGTTGCAACAATGCACGCACGAACTGGTTGCGCGTATGGACGCAGACGATATCTCTTTGCCGGACCGCTTTGAAAAACAGCTGGCATATTTTGCCGCCCACCCAAACACAGCTGTTTTAGGAGGGCAAATCCAGGAAATTGACGGTGACAGTCTACAACCGGTCGCCATCCGCGCAGTGCCGCAGAGCGATGAGAAAATTAAACAATTTCTCAAAAGCCGATCCCCATTTAATCACATGGCGGTCATGTATAAAAAATCCAAAGTTTTGGCGGCGGGCAGTTACGGCAATTATTATTTTATGCAGGATTATTTTCTGTGGGCGCACATGGCGGCTAAAGGCTTTGAAATGGCCAATTTGCCGGATATCTTGGTAAACGCCCGCGTAAATGACGCTTTGTATAAACGCCGCGGCGGCTGGAAATATTTTAAGCGCAGTTGGAGCATTTCGTCTAAATTACGTGAATTGGGACTGATTTCGTATCCGCGGCATTTATTTAATTTAGGGGTACGTTTTTGTGCACAGGTATTGATACCCGATTCAGTGCGGGGATACTTTTACAAGAAGGTATTAAGATAAGTATGAATGTCCTTAAAAAAGTTTATGGCTGTTGGTTGTGGGTGCTAGTTAAATTGTTTGGGGTTGATTTTGCCAAAAATTTTGACTCGCGGTTACGGTTTGGACGCAAATTAAATCTCAAAAACCCGCAAACCTTGGCCGATAAAGTTTCGTTTTTGGTGCTACATCGTTGTACGGAATTGATGTCTGACTGTGCAGATAAATGGGCGGTGCGGGAATATGTGTCAGCGAAAGGATTGGCTGAAATTTTAATTCCGACGGTAGGCGGCCCGTGGAGTTGGGTAAGTGATATTGATTTTAAGAAATTACCGGAGCAATTTATTCTCAAGGCTACGCATGCTTGCAAGATGAATTATCTTGTACCCGATAAACAAAAATTAGATATCACACATTGCAAACAAACCTTACAAATATGGCTTAATACCACGTATGGGACTTATTCGCTGGAGCCGCATTATAAAAATATTCCGCCCCGGATTTACGCCGAAGAGTTGTTAAAAGCGCCCGAAGGCTTAATGGATTATAAAATCCATTGTTTGAACGGGGTACCGCAATTTATTTTGGTATGTAGTGACCGTAAATCAGGGGCGGGGCGAATGCAAGTCACATTGGATTTGTTCGATACACATTGGAGGTCGCTCAACCGATTTGTACAGGGAAGCGGTTTGGAAATAAGAGGTAAAGGGGAAATTCCGATGCCGCAAAATTTAAATAAGATGTTGGAAATTGCAAAAAAACTTTCCGCAGATTTTCCATTTGTGCGGGTAGATTTGTATGAAGTAAACAGGCGCATTTATTTTGGGGAACTGACCTTTTCTCCTGCGTGCGGGGTGTTTCCGTATTTTACGGATGAATTTATAACCGAAATGGGAGAAAAATTGAGAATCTAATATGAAAATACTTTTTCTGGGTGATTTCTTTTTTGATTATGATATCGTTCCTAAAGATTTTCAGGCCTTGTGCCGGGTTATCAAGCAAAAGAATTACCGCGTTATTTTGAATTTAGAGACTACTTTTGGCGACAAGGGCACTCCAATCAGCAAACGGGGGCCTCATTTGCAAAGCAGTCCACTCTTGATAAAAGCGCTTAAAGAATTGAATGTTTTGGCGGTGTGTTTGGCAAATAATCATGCCATGGACTTGGGAGCTGAATCTTTAGAATATTTATGTAAGCAATTGGATAAGGCTGGTATTTTATATGTTGGGGCGGGCGCCAATTTGAAGGAGGCTATAAGACCGCTTCCATTGCCTAATACGAATGTTTTACTACAAAATTTTGCTTGGAATATAGAAGAAGCTGTGTATGCGACTTCCGCGAGTGCAGGCGTGGGCCCTTTAAATCATAATTTAGTTTTACACCAAACCGCAGCGTTAAAAAAACAATATCCAAATAGTTTTATCATTAACATTTATCATTGGGGCTTTGAATACAATCTGCTGCCTATGCCGTTAGATATACGGTTGGCGCGTAATTCAGTTAAAGCTGGGGCAGAGTTGATTATCGGACACCACCCGCACGTAATACAAGCCAGAGAAACGTATCAAGGAAAATCTATTTTTTATTCATTGGGTAATTTCTATTTCGGTTCTCGGCGTATTAATTATAATTTGAAGTTTAAAAAATATCCTGTTACGAATGCCTGTGATTTTGGATGTGGTATAGTATTTGACACAGATACAAAGAATTGCGAAGAAATCATATCGATTGTTTATAACCGAGAGACGAATCAATCTGAATTTCAGAAAATTAATTTGGCGCTTTTGCCCGATATTACTGGTATAAATTGTGATACAAAAGTTTATAAGGAACAAGTGAAAGCTAGCGCAGAGAATTTTAATCCTATCTTAACAAACAATCGTTGGTATAATGCGTGTGCCTTGATTTGGTTGCATATTAAATATTTCATAGCCGGCAGACTTAGGTTTATGAAAAATACCAAATTAGGCAAAAAGATTTTTGAGTGGGGAAAGCGAAAATGAATATATTGTTCCTCTCTAATCTGTCGGGCAATCTGTGGACTGGACCTAATAATAGTGTCCCGGCGCAAATAGCGGCTCAAAAAGAGCAGGATAATATTTTTTGGTTTAATTTACGTTGTAAAGTTCCAGCTACTTGGACGGAACGTAAGTTACCGTTTTTAACTTCTAAAGAAATTTCATCTGCCCGGCTGGCAAATTTGCCCGCCCCCTTTAATCATCCCGATATTGTGGTGGTAGAAGAAGTATATCCGCACCGTTTTAGCCGTATAATTGCAGATGTCCAAAAAGCCCATATTCCCTATATCATTATTCCGCGCAGTCAACTAACCCGGCAAGGACAACAGCGCAAGCTACTCAAAAAATGGCTAGGTAATTTGATTTATCATAAACAATTAGTTCGGCGGGCGGCGGCTGTTCAATATCTTACTAAACAGGAACAGGTTGACTCTGGCGCGAAGTGGAACAAAAATTCGTTTGTGTTACCGAACGGCATTAACTTGCCGGATTTGCCGGCTAAAAATTTTTCGTCAGACAAGATACAGGCGGTCTATATCGGTCGTTTGGAAAAATACCAAAAAGGACTGGATATATTACTGGAAGCCTGCCGCCAAATACAAGGCAAATTACGTGCGGCGCATTTTACGCTTACATTATACGGGCCTAATCATTCTAATTCTATGGCAAGCCTATTGCCGCTAATCAAGCAATATCAACTGGAAGATATTTTGTTTTTTAAGCCATCGGTTTTTGGCAAAGAAAAAGAAGCGGTATTAAGAAAAGCCGACGTGTTTGTGATGACGTCACGTTTTGAAGGGCATCCTATGGGATTGATTGAAGCATTGGCGTATGGGTTGCCGTGCGTGGCAACTGCGGGAACCAATATGCGCGAGGAAATTGAAAAATATGATGCGGGTTGGACGGCGGATACTACGGCAGAAAGCATTGCCGCGGCGCTTGAGAAAATGCTGGCACAGCGCGCGCAATTTGCAGAAAAAAGTGCCAATGCCCGCCGTTTAGCCGAGCAATATGATTGGACTGAAATTGCCAAACAGAGCCACCAAATTTACGAGGAAATTATTAAAGGAAAAAAATGAAAGCATTTTTAAGTAAATTAAAATCTAAAGTTCTTCGTTTTGTAACGTATTGTTTAGCTCCGATACGCCGCCGGGGGCTGACTAACCGGGATTTTACCATTATCTCTAATAATTGTTGGGGTGGTTTTATTTACCGTCGTTTTAATTTGCCGTACCGTTCGCCGTTTGTGGGTTTGTTTTTACCCGCGCCGTGCTTCATTAAACTACTGGAAGATTTTGAAAATAATATGCAAAAAGAGTTGCGGTTTATTACCGTGAAAGAGTCACCTTACTATGCCAAAATCAACACCTCGGGGCGCGTTTATCCGATTGGGGTATTGGGGAAAGATATTGAAATTCACTTTTTGCATGCCAAAACGCCCGAACAAGCGACGGCGGATTGGAATCGCCGCAAACAGCGTATCAACCCGCATAATATGCTGGTGAAATTTGCGGAAATGGATTGTTGTGCGCCTGATTTAATTGCGCGTTTTGACAAGTTGTCTTACAAACATAAAATTTGCTTTACCGTACACGACTATCCGGGTTGTAATAGTGTGGTTAAATTGGCTAGCCCCAAATATGGTACGAAAGAAGTAAAAAATGATTTTAATTTCGTACCCAAAAATTTAGTGACTCTGCTGAACAGCTGTAAGGAGCAAAAATGAGAAGTTGGTTTAAAAAATTTTTACATATTTTGCCGGATGAATGGTATATCCAATTACAATACTTTCATCATTTTCACCGCTTTGCCAATTTGAAAAATCCGCAAACGTTTAATGAAAAATTACAGTGGCTTAAATTGCACGACCGCAATCCGCTTTATACTACTTTAGTGGATAAATATAACGTCAAAAAATGGGTAGCGGATAAAATCGGCGAGCAATATATTATTCCTACGCTGGGCGTGTGGGAAAAGGCCGAGGATATTGATTTTGATAAATTGCCCAATCAGTTTGTATTGAAGGTCAATCACGATTCCGGCGGACTGGTCATTTGCCGTGATAAATCTAAACTGGATAAACAAGCAGCCATTGCCAAACTGGCACGTGCTTTAAAAAACAACGGGTACTGGTATGGGCGCGAATGGCCGTATAAAAATGTAAAACCGTGTATTATTGCCGAGCAATATATGGAAGATGCCGCGACGCATGAGTTACGGGATTATAAATTTCTGTGTTCCAATGGACAAGTTAAATTGCTTTTTACGTGCAGTGAGAGGTTTTCCGGCGGATTAAAAGTAAACTTTTACGATATGGATTGGAAACTTTTGCCTTTTGAAAGAAAATATCCTAATTCTAAGATTGCTATCAATAAGCCGATACATTTTAACGAAATGATTGTTCTGGCCGAAAAGTTATCAAGCAATATTCCCTTTGTGCGGATTGATTTTTATGAAATCAATAAACAAATATACTTCGGAGAATTTACTTTTTATCCCGGAAGCGGATTAGAGCCTTTTAATCCGACGAAATGGGATAAAAAGATTGGCGATTTATTAGAGTTGCCTATAAAAAAATAATCTTATGACGATAAAAATACTTATTGGAGCAGACATTTGTCCGACTCCGTCAAATTATAATTTATTTGCCAATGCCCAGACGGATGCGCTTGTCGGTACAGAACTAGCGCATTTGTTAAATGAGGCAGACTATACTATTTTTAATTTAGAAACGCCGCTAACGGATGAGCAAACTCCCATTGCCAAATATGGCCGTTGTCTTTGTGCTCCAAGCCGTGTTATAAAGGGATTAAAAACCATTAATCCGCATTTTTTTACATTAGCCAATAACCATATTTTAGACCAAGGTCCGCAAGGACTATCCAGTACAGTCAGCTTATTGAAACAGGCCAAGATTGCGTATGCAGGAATAGGGAAAAATTTATCTAAAATTTCCCAAACGCATGTCGTATCAATAAAAGGTATAAAAATAGGCATTTATTGTTGTGCAGAGCACGAATTTTCCATCGCTACAGAAAATAGTGCAGGCGTAAATCCGTATGACCCTTTAGTAAGTTTTGATACAGTGCGTGAATTGAAAGCGGCTTGTGATATGGTGATAGTTCTCTATCATGGTGGAAAAGAATTTTACCGTTATCCTTCCCCGCAACTGCAGCGTGTTTTCCGTAAATTTGCGCAATGTGGGGCTGATTTAGTAATAGCGCAACATACGCATTGTATCGGCTGCCAGGAAGTGTATCAAGGGGCTACTTTGATATATGGACAAGGTAATTTCCTGTTTGACGGGGCTGATAACGAATATTGGCAAACAAGTTTACTGGTGCAGTTGGAAATAGATGAGAATAGTAAAAAAGCGTCTGTTAAATGGATTGTTTGTGTAAAGACCGGGGCGGGAGTACGTGCCGCAAGCACTCAACAGGCGCAAGAAATTCTAAAGGGTTTTGAACTGCGTTCCCAACAAATACAAATGCCCGGTTTTATACAACAAGAGTATGAAAAATTTGCAGCAGCGCACCTGAACGGTTATTTGCATAATAGTTCTGGTTTGTTGGGACGTAATTTGATCACGCGTATTTTCAATAAATTAACACATCGGTATTTATTTGCCTGGCTTTATACGAAAAAAGATTTTATACGGATACAAAATATACTAGAATGCGAAGCCCATAGCGAATTATTTCTTACGGGTATTAAACAAAAGAAAAACAAGTAAAAAGAAACAAAGGTGGAGATAACAAGTGACGGATAAACAAGCTAAAACACACGTATTGTACGTGATAAGTGATTTGTTGCAAGGACGCGGAGGCATCCAAAGTATGGTGCTGGCTATTTACCAACATATAGACCGCTCCCGGGTACAGATAGATTTTGTTATCCACCAAGATTATGCGCCTTCCTTTGTATCGTTTGTTAAAGAATTAGGCAGTAAAGTGTATCAAGCTCCGCAATTTAAACAAGCAGGACCGCTGGCGTATATCCGTTGGTGGAGAAAATTTTTTAAAAAACACCCGGAATATAAAATCGTGCATGGGCACATGGAAGCCTACATGTCGTTATATTTGTTACTCGCTAAATATTACGGCCGTTTGACTATCGGTCATGGCCATGCGTTGACTCCCAAACGATCTTTTGTGGCAAGGATGATAAACACCGTAGCTTTATTTCCGTTGCGTTGGGTGGCGGATTATCATTTTGCGTGCTCGGTGACGGCTGGGGAATATTTGTTTGGTAAGCAGACGGTGAAAAAACCAAGTTTTCATGTGATTCCCAATGCGCGTGACACCAAATTATTTGCTTATAATCCAGATACCCGCCAGCAAATGCGGGAAAAATTAGGGCTTACGGATTGTTTTGTAGTGGGACACATTGGCCGTTTAATGGAAGTAAAAAATCATTCTTTCCTGTTAAAAATTTTTGCAGAAATTTATAAGAAAAATACGCAAGCGCGTTTGCTGTTAGTCGGCGACGGGCCACTTAAAGAACAACTGCTGGCACAAACTAAACAGCTGGGAGTAGAGAGTGCGGTTATATTTGCAGATAATGTCGCCAATCCACAAGATTATTATCAAGCGATGGATGTATTTGTTTTCCCTTCATTATATGAGGGGTTGGGTATGGCGCTGATTGAGGCACAAATTGGGGGGCTGCCTTGTGTATTTTCGGATAATCTGCCGGTGGAAGTGGATTTGCAAGCGGGGCTTTGCTACCGCGTGAGTTTAACAGAGCCACCCGAAAAATGGGCAGATGTGATTTTAGCCCAAGGCGGAACAGAGCGCATTTCTCGGGCAAAAGAGGCGGCAGATAAAGGCTTTGAGATAGCGGTTATTGCCAAGCAATTGGAAAAATTTTATCTGGAGAAATATCAATAATATGCATTATATTTGGCAATTTTATTTACTTCTTGGGGTTATTTTAGTCCAAGGGCTCTTTTTAGGTTTTGGTTCTAAATTTGGCAAACAAATCTTTTTGTGGTTGTGTTTTGCAGAATTAGTATTTATTGCCGGATTTCGTGCGTGGAATATCGGCGCAGACACGCAAATCTATATACAGGCTTTTATAACAGCAATCAATCATATAGATTTATCTTCTTCCTACATGGAAAAAGGATATATTTGGTACAACCAGTTTATTGCGTTATTTACGTCTAATCCTCAAACAATTCTCGTTGTCAATGCTTTTGTTATTACAGGTAGTTTGTTGTGGCTGATTAAAAAATACAGTTCGGTGGTTTTATTACCGGTATTATTGCTTGTCATTTCTTATTTTGCGGGCACCATGAATATCATGCGTCAATATTTAGCTCTAACAATTGTGTTATATGGTTTTCAATTCGTGATTAAAAGACAATTAATACCGTTTTTATTATGTTGTTTATTTGCTAGTACTTTTCATTATTCATCTTTGTTAGCAGTAGGACTTTACTTTTTATATCCTTTGCCGTTTAAGACCAAATATGCAATAGTGATAGGAGTTTTTTCGGTATGTGCCTTGTGGTTATTGGCTCCTATTGTAGATCAAATAATCAGTTTGACTGAACGTTACGAAAGGTACAAAGGAAATATTTTACTGGGAGACGAAACGGCAATAGCATCTATTATAAAGACCTTCATTCAGTTGGTGATTTTTGGATTTTGCTATTTTTCATACAGATACATATACCGGCCAAATGGACTTGTTTCTTCTATTAATCTTGAGTTTCTTGTGTGGTGTAGTTTTGTAGCGACTTGTTTACAGTTTGTTTCTATTAGAGGTACAGTTTTGGAGCGACTGGTGTTATATTATTCTATTTTTGATCTGATTTCTATTCCGTTTTTCGTACGTTGCTATCCAGTAAAATTACGAATTTCGATAGCAGTTATATTGGTGGGCTGTTTTATTTTATGTCAAAGTGTCATTTTTGTGTATCGGCCTGAATGGAATCCGGTTCTGCCGTTTAAATTTTGTTTTTGATATTTAACGAGGAAAATGAATTACGCAGAAAGTTAATATAAAAGAGATATGAATCAACGGAAAGCAGGAGTTATTTTATCGTATTTGTCTGTGGGAGCCAGCAGTATTATTCAACTGCTGTATGTGCCTATGCTATTGCATTACTTAACAAAAGACCAGTACGGTATTTATCAGCTGATGGGTTCTATGGTGGCTTATTTAGCCATTATGGATTTTGGGCTGTCTAATACCACCACACGCTATCTCTCCCAAGCCTATGCCGCCCAAGATGAGAAGCGGGCAAATGATATCATCCATACTTCCGGTGCTTTATATGCAGTGATAGCTCTTTTAATAGCTTTAATTGGCGGTTGTTTTTACTTCTTTATTGACCCTATCTATGGGCGTACGCTCTCGGCAGCCGATTTACTTACCGCGAAACAGATTTTTGTAATCATGTTATTCAACTTCATGATTACTATCTATTGTAATGTTTTTGTTGCAACTATTAATGCACATGAACGTTTTGTATTTTTGCGCGGATTAAATTTACTTAAAATATTGTTACAGCCATTACTAGTGTGGGGAATTTTAGCTTGGAAAGCATCTGTAATTAATGTAGTGTTAGTGCAGACATTTTTTATTGTCTGTGTGAATGTGACTAACTATTTATATTGCAAATACAAGCTTCATATTGCTTTCGCGTTGAACTATCGTAACAGAGCACTTATCAAAGAACTTACCGGATTTTCTGTTTTTGTTTTTTTGTATGTCATTATGGATCAGGTATACTGGCGGTTGGGACAGTTGGTGTTGGGGGCTGTGTCGGGTGCGGCTGCAGTAGCTAATTATGCAATTGCCATGCAGCTTATTTTGGCATATACTTTTATTCCGTCCACTATGGGCGGGGTGTTCCTGCCTAAGCTTTCCTCTATTGTGGCCAAAACGGGTAATTTGGATGAAATAAACAACATATTCTGCAAATTGGGCCGCTTGCAATTTATGGCGGTGATGCTCTTATTCGTAGGGTTTATGTTTTTAGGGAAAGTGTTTATCAATCTGTGGGTAGGTTCCAGTTATGGTATATGCTATAAGGTGGCCGCTATTATCATGGCGGCGTACATATTGGATGTGGCACAAAATATCGGTATTCCTATTTTGCAGGCACTCAAAAAACACGCTTTCCGGGCGTATGTATACATAACTATGGCTGTACTAAATATTGCGCTGTGTATTCCGATGGCTAAACGGTTTGGCGAAATAGGTTGCGCATGGGCTACAGCTATTTGTTTATGTTTAGGCTCGGGCGTCGCGATTAACTGGTACTACGGCCATATCGGACTGGATTTAAAAAGATTTTTCGGCAATTTGGGCCGCATTTGTTTAGGGATTGTGCCGGCGGTGCTAATCTGCTTGGGGATATTTTATTGTTTCCCGTTGCACGCGAATTGGTTTAGTTTTATTTGGCACGGCGGTATACTGGTAATCATATATGGTTGTTGTTTGTGGGTGTTGGCGTTAAATTCTTATGAAAAGCAATTAGTATACGGTCCGTTGCGTAAAGTGCATAAATTATTATTTCATCATTAAAGAGGAATTATATGAACAAAATATTAATTCGGTTTGATGATATTTGCCCGACCATGAATTATACCCAATGGCAACGCGCCGTAGAGCTATTGGATAAATACGGGGCAAGACCGCTACTCGGTATTGTGCCGGATTGCCAAGACCCGGATTTATTATTAGAACAGTCCCACACAGATTTTTGGGATTATTTGAAAAAATTGCAGGCCCGGGGCTGGGCGTTGGCTATGCACGGGTATCAACATCGTTTTGACACGGAAGGAAAAGGTCTTGTAAACGGGGTGAGGAAATCGGAATTTGCGGGACATCCATATCAGGTGCAATATGACAAAATCAAGAAAGGCAAAGCTATTCTAGAAAGCCATGGGATTTTTACGGATATCTTTTTTGCTCCGGCGCACTCGTACGATGAAAATACGCTCAAAGCGCTTGCCGCAAATGGATTTAAGTATTTGTCTGACGGAAAAACGAGTAAAGCAGTACTGCGCTATGGGATTATTTGTTTGCCGTGCCGCGCTACGGGTTGCCCGAAAATCAAAGGTGATAACCGCTATTATACGGCAGTATTTCACGCCCACGAGTGGACGCAAAAGGGAAAAGAAAAAGCTTTTGGCTCTTTCTGCAATTTATTGCAGAAACATTATTCGCAACTGGTAGATTTTGATACATATAAACGACAACCACAGGGCAGCAAATTATTCCAAATTCTAATAGAAAAAGTGTATTTGGTATTGCAATATAAGGCAAAACCGCTGCTCTTAAAAATAACAAACAAAATCATTTTTACGGGCAAAAATGTGCCTGGTAAATAATTGCTATAATGTATGTATGCCTAAGGAATCGTTAAGTCTGCAAAATAAATCTATTCTGATTACCGGAGCGGCGGGATTTATCGGCTCGTTCCTGGTGGAGCGTGTGTGTAAAGAAAATCCGGCGGCCCGCGTGATTGGCTTGGACAGTGTAAATGATTATTACGATGTTTCGCTTAAAGAATACCGTTTGAAGCAATTGTCCAAGCTGCCTAATTTTACATTTATCAAAGGTAATTTGGCTGATAAGAAACTTATCACGGAAATTTTTGCCAAATATGAGCCGCAAATCGTAGCCAATTTGGCTGCGCAAGCGGGTGTGCGTTATTCTATTACCAATCCGGATGCTTACATAGAGGCCAATCTGATTGGTTTCTATAATATTTTGGAGGCGTGTCGCCATTCGTATGATAATGGAAAACCGGGTGTAGAACATTTGGTCTATGCTTCATCCTCCTCCGTATATGGCTCCAACAAAAAAATACCGTATGCAATAGAGGATAAAGTAGATAATCCTGTTTCCCTTTATGCAGCCACGAAAAAATCAAATGAATTGTTGGCTCATGCCTATGCCAAACTCTATAATATCCCCTGTACGGGGCTGCGGTTTTTTACCGTGTACGGTCCGGCAGGACGGCCCGATATGGCTTATTTTGGATTTACCAATAAACTGGTCAAAGGGGAAAAGATTAAAATTTTTAATTTTGGCAATTGTAAGCGTGATTTTACGTATGTGGACGATATTGTAGAAGGTGTTTTGCGCGTGATGCAGGGGGCACCTAAACGCCAAAACGGAGAGGACGGTTTGCCGATTCCGCCGTATGCACTGTATAATATTGGTAATAATTCGCCTGAAAATCTGTTAGATTTTGTGCAAATTTTGCAGGAGGAGCTAATACGGGCGGGTGTACTGCCGCAAGATTATGATTTTCAAGCTCATAAAGAATTAGTGGCCATGCAACCCGGCGATGTGCCGGTAACTTATGCAGATACTACAGCGTTGGAACAAGATTTTGGTTTTAAACCCCAAACTACTTTACGCGAAGGGTTGCGTCGTTTTGCCAGATGGTACAAGGATTTTTACGCAAGGGAGAATTAGAATGAAAATAGCTGTAGCCGGAACAGGATATGTAGGGCTTTCGTTGGCGACGTTGCTTGCACAGCACCATGACGTTACCGCTGTAGATATTGTGCCCGAAAAAGTAGATTTGATTAACAATAAAAAATCTCCGATAGCCGATAAAGAAATTGAAGATTTTTTAGCAAATAAGCCACTGCACTTAACTGCCACTACTGATGCCAAATCCGCTTATGAACAGGCTGATTTTGTGATTATTGCCACACCGACTAATTACGACCCGCAGCAAAACTATTTTAACACTACAGCAGTGGAGTCGGTCATTGGGCTAGTGCAACAATATAATCCCCGGGCTACTATGGTTATTAAATCTACTATTCCCGTTGGTTATACACGCTATATTTGCGAAAAAATGAATGTAAAAAATATTTTGTTTAGCCCGGAATTTTTGCGTGAAGGGCACGCCTTGTATGATAATTTGTATCCGTCGCGTATTGTGGTCGGTACTGATTTGGACGATAAAAAATTAATTGAAAAGGCACACACTTTTGCAAAACTATTGCAAGAGGGTGCTGTCAAAAAAGATATCCCAACTTTGTTTATGGGATATACGGAAGCTGAGGCGGTCAAACTATTCGCAAATACCTATTTAGCGCTACGTGTGAGTTATTTTAATGAATTAGATACCTACGCAGAACTAAAAGGTTTGAACACTCAGCAAATTATTGAGGGGGTTTGTTTGGACCCGCGCATTGGAAATACCTATAATAATCCGTCTTTTGGCTACGGTGGGTATTGTTTGCCTAAAGATTCCAAACAGCTTTTGGCAAATTATGCCGATGTGCCACAAAATTTAATACAGGCGATTGTGCAGTCCAACCGCACACGCAAGGATTTTATTGCTGACCGCGTACTCCAACAAGCCGGCTATTATAATGAAAATAGTACCTTTGACCGTGCCAAAGAACACAGTGCCGTCATCGGTGTTTACCGTCTGACCATGAAAGCCGGCAGTGATAACTTCCGCCAAAGTTCTATTCAGGGTATTATGAAACGCATCAAAGCCAAGGGAGCTACCGTTATTATTTATGAGCCTGCCTTGGAAAACGGGAGTACCTTTTTTGGCAGCGAGGTAGTTAATGACTTAGCGGAGTTTAAAAAACGCAGCCAGGCAATTATCGCTAACCGCTACGACAAGGCATTAGATGACATCCAAGCCAAGGTTTACACGCGTGATTTATTTAAACGCGATTAAGATACTATAATTCTGCTTCGTACAAGATGTTTATTTGAATACAGCTCTCCGTTAATACCCGGGGAGCTTTTTTGTAATTGGAATTCTTAGGCGTAATACAGATTTTAATTACAAAAAATAGGCTACTGTTTTTTTGATGCCGTTTGCTGCGCCAAAACACACGCCCCTGTTAGGGTTCAGTACATTTGAGACTGTAAGAACTGCATGGGAGACATCAAAAATCCATCCTTATCTACTAAACTTCTATGGGGTCTCTGCTCATTATAATATTTTGTCCACTCCTCCAGCTTAGCATTTAATAAAT
>JAZNWO010000012.1:0-4837 GCA_045593365.1 Candidatus Avelusimicrobium sp. | reverse complement strand
TGCTAAGCTGGAGGAGTGGACAAAATATTATAATGAGCAGAGACCCCATAGAAGTTTAGTAGATAAGGATGGATTTTTGATGTCTCCCATGCAGTTCTTACAGTCTCAAATGTACTGAACCCTAACAGAGGTAAGGGCACTATTCTCGCTTTTTTCAATAAAACAACGGCAAAAAAAGACTCTCCTACAGGAGAGCTTTCTTCACAAAATTTCAATCTGTATGCGGACTTATATTTACATAATATAGGTAAAAATTTTACTTTCGTATGGTTTGAGTGTAATTTCCAAACCGTCGCGCAGCGCCTCAGCTGGCACCGCAATATCCTTGCCCGAAAATTCCTCGTGCAGAATTTTATCACCGCCGGTAGTATCCTTGGGTTTAAACCGGCATTTAGATACCGCGTCGCTGTAATTAATACACACCGTCACAGCCGTGTTCATTTGCTTCCACGTCCAGGCCAGTATATTACTAAAAGAGCCGTCCTCTCCACAAGGAGCAACATCCGTCAACGCCCATTGTCCGCCGTGGAAAGCCGGTTTAGAAGCAATTTTTAATAATTTATCATAGTAATCGCGGATAGCCGGGTCTTCATTAAAATTATCACGGATATATTGAATGGGCAACCGGGCGGTACGCCCCATTAATTGGAATAAGTAGATCATCCGGGCACCTGGCAGGGTAGCAATAATCGTACTGGCTGCTAACGATTTATCACGGCCAAAGGCCGTCAGGCTTTCCTCCTCATCGTGATTAGAGGTAAAACGAATAGAACGCATTTGGAATAAATGCTCAGCACGCAAATGTCCTTTGATGTCCTGCGGATTAGAAAAACGCAAACGGTCATACAGCACTTTATCGTACGTATAATCAAAACCCATTTCTTGTATTTCCCATTCTAAACCCCAGTATACTTCGGCAATAAAAACAAAATCCGGATGTTGTTGGCGTACCGTTTCCAACGCATGGGCCCAAAATTCTTCTTTGGGTAAATTACCGCCGATAAATTCCCACCAGGTATCCCGGTGCACTTTATTGAGCACTAGCATAGCCATATCGCAGCGCACACCGTCGCACATGGAAGCCACGTGCAGCAAATTATCCAGCATGAATTTTTTGGTTTCAGGATTAAAATAATTCAACTGTGCGCTATCTGTCCACGGAGCAAAATATGGGTCGCGCCCGTGCGCAATCCACACACCTTGTTCATTTTGGAAAAACCAGTCCTTGTGCGCATACGGTTCCTGCGTGCCGGTATTAATATACAAATCCGGCGCAGATTGCACGGTCGGGCTATCAATAGCCATGTGGTTGGGCACAAAATCCAGAAAAAGTAAAATCCTCATGCCATTTAATTTTTCACGCAGTTGGCGTAATCCTTCAGTGCCGCCTAAATCGTCAGCCGGCTCGTACTCATACACGGCATACGGGGAAGCAACAATATCCTTTTCATCAAAGTCAGGCTTTATTTTTTGCAATGTGGCACGGATATCAGCATGAGTGCGGGCAATCTCTTGCGCTTTCGGACTTTGTTTCCAAACGCCCATCAGCCAAATTGCATCAAAACCGCGCTCTTTAAAAAGCCGCCAATACTCGTCGGGAATTTCGTGCAAAGCAAAACGCCGCCCGTGCTTGGCCTCCAAACGGCTCAGCCACGCGCGCGTATTGATTTCTAAGATGTGTGGATTTGTGCGCATATCCCAATTCCCCTAGATACTTTATAGCAGTTTTTAGAGAAAAGTTGCAACTAGTTTTCACGTTTCCGAATAGCACTTCCTCCATCTTTTGTCCAGCATTTACCAGTATAGGGATTTTTCTCCTTTTTTCACCCTGCATCTCCTAAAAAAAGCGCAAGGCCCAAAAACCTTGCGCTTAAAAACAGCAAACTGCCCTTACAGCGGAATATTACCTGTATTGGGATGTTTTTTGGGATCGCGTTTACTTTTCAAAATACGAAACGCATTTATCAGTTTGGCACGTGCCTCGGCAGGCTCAATAATCTCATCAATGGATCCGTTGCGCGCCGCTTGATAAGGAGAGGCAAACTTGTCTGAATACTCCTTGGTCAGTTTCTCCTTCATTTCTTCTTTCTTGGTCTCATCCGTTTCCTTTTTCAAGTCACGCGAATACAAAATCTCCACTGCCCCGCGCGGCCCCATAACGGCAATTTCCGCACTGGGAAAAGCAAAATTGAAATCTCCGCGCAAAAATTTAGAACCCATAGCGATGTACGCACCGCCGTAAGCCTTGCGCAGCACAAGCGTCACTTTTGGCACGGTCGCCTCGGCATACGCATAGAGCAGTTTGGCCCCGTGGCGGATGATGCCGCCATGTTCCTGCGACACACCAGGCAAATAACCACCGGTGTCCACCAAGGTCAAAATGGGGATGTTAAACGCATTTAAAAAGCGGATAAAGCGCGCGGCTTTATCGCTGGCGTCGCTGTCCAACGCGCCGCCCAAATGCGCCGGGTTATTGGCGATGACACCCACCACTTCCCCGCCCAAGCGGATAAATCCGATAACCACATTTTTAGCAAAATTTTGGTGAATTTCAAAAAATCCAAAATTATCTGCCAAGCGCCAAATTACGTGATGAATGCGGAAAGCTTTTTTGGGATCCATGGCGCAAACGCGCTCTAACACTTGCACGGGGCGGTCTGGCACATCGGTGCTGGTTTCCGACGGGGAGCGTTCCTCATTGTTCTGCGGCAGAAAGCTGATCAGCTCCCGTACCTGGCGGAAACAATCCTGCTCGGACTTGGCAATAAAGTGACACACGCCGCTTTTTTCGCTATGTGGCTGACTGCCGCCCAAGGTATCAATGTCTATCTCCTCGCCGGTGGCAGCTTTGACAGCGCTCGGCCCGGTAATAAACATATGGCTGATGCCTTCCACCATAAAGATAAAATCCGTCAACGCCGGCGAATACGCGGCGCCGCCCGCACACGGCCCCAAAATGACAGAAATCTGCGGAATTTTGCCTGACGCTTTTACGTTACGCCAAAAAATTTCGCCGTAACCATTCAAACTCTCTACGCCTTCTTGGATGCGCGCGCCGCCGCTGTCTAATAGACCGATAACCGGAATTTTAGCCTCTAAGGCTTTGTCCATAATATCGGCAATTTTTTTGGCGTGGGCATACCCAAGCGAGCCGCCCAACTGCGGGAAATCCTGCGCAAAAATGGCCACCGGGCGTCCGTTGATACGGCCAAAACCTGTAATCACGCCATCGCCTTTGATGTGTTTATCAGCTACTCCAAAATCGTGGCAATTGCTTTCCACCAAGCTTTTGATTTCAAAAAAGCTGTCTTGGTCCAATAAATAGGAAATGCGTTCGCGCGCGGTAAACTTGCCTTTAGCACGTTGGGCTTTATTCTTTTCCTCGCCCGCGCCGGCCAGCGCGTCTTGGTAAATCTGACGGAATTTAACCAGGCTTTTAGGAGCCGGGCGGTCCGATTTTTGTTCTTTATCTTCTCTGGGGTTGTCAAATAGTTCCATACTTGCGCCCTCCAAAAAGTGTATATTTATATTTTACTAAATATAAGCAAAAGGCGGGCATATACCCGCCTTTTTCACAAAGATAAAACTTAATTTAATTATAACCAACCCACGTAACCGTTGTCCATTGGCAACGTGCCGCACAAGGCTTTACAAAGCTAATAAGGTTTAAATGTCAAAACTCCCGATGCAACAAGCGGGAGTTTTGGATAATTAGTATTGCTTAATATTTATAACTCCAAAAATCAAGTCCTTCAGATGTTCCGTGATAAGGGGAAGAACCACCTGTTTCTCCTAGGCACACCTTTTTACCCATTTCCTCCCAGGCCCCGCATACTCTTTCGCCTACATGATATGGCGACGAATGATCATAGTAGACTTGATACCACATTTTATTGTTTAAGTAACTTTTACAATCTGTTGAAAGAGCCTGTAAAACACATTCTCCCCAACTAAATGTACACAAATCACCCGTTTCATTACAAGATGCCCCGCTCGGAAGCTGAATATCTAAATCTTCAAATTTAGTGGCATACGCATTATTAGCTAAGTAATATATCTCTTGAGCTTGTTTAATGGAAGTTACTAAACTTTTTAGTGTGGCGTAACGTGCTTTCATAACCGTTACCTGATATTGTGGCAAGGCAATCGCGGCTAGTATGCCAATGATTAAGACAACAACTAATAATTCAATAAGCGTAAATGCGTGCACACGCGTCATCCCTGAGAGCCGGTATCGGGAATTTTGTTGTTCTCTAAGGCTAAGATTCCCGATTACAGCATTCGGGAATGACAAGGGGGGCTTATTTTGTGTAAATGCTTTTTTCATAACATCTCCTTTCTTTCAATTTCCGGATACTAAAATTATGCCAAAAAAAAAAAACGAGTCAAGAGGTACCTATTTTGACGCAGCAAACGGCATCCAAAAAACGGCACGCCCCAAAAGGGCACGCCGTCTTTTGTTTGTCAACCAAAGAAAGGGAATAAAATAAAGTCGTTTTTAGACGTAAAATGTGGGAAAAGTGAAGGTAGGCCTTGACTCGTTTTTTTTTTTTGGTAAAGTATGTATAGATGTTAGTTGCAAAAATTATTTTTTGGCTTCACTTGCGACGAGTCGCAAGGTTGCAAAAAAGACATAGGAGAATATATGAAGAAAGCATTCACGCTAATAGAGTTATTAGTAGTTGTACTCATCATCGGCATACTCGCTGCCATAGCACTGCCACAATATACATTGGCGGTAGAGAAAGCGCGCGCTACAGAAGCAATAACCAATATTGCCTCCATTAAACAACAAATGGAACTGTATATCCTAGAAAACGGATTCCCCGCCAGTGGT
>JAZNWO010000011.1:0-2630 GCA_045593365.1 Candidatus Avelusimicrobium sp. | reverse complement strand
GCTAAGGCCACGGCTGCCCCGATAATTTGCAGTACTTCGTCGTAATGTTCGGTAATGAATTTAATCATCAGTATTCTCCCGTTCTCATAATTTCGGCTAGTTCCCTAGCACGCCGCCCGACCTGCGTGGCCCAGCGGCTGTTTAGCATTTCGCGTGCGGCTGTGGTGTAGTTTCCTTTTTCCACGGCTGCCAGCGTCTTTTTGAAGGTTGCCAGTTTGTTTATGCCCATATTAAAAGCCATATCTACAAGCACAAATTGGCGCGCTTCGTCTAGCGTTCGCCACCATGCGTATTTCTTTTGCACGGCGTTTTTGGCGGCCTGCAGGTCTTCCCGCAGGATAAATTCCGCCGCTTCTTGGCTGATGCCGTTTTCTAGGTTATGCCCATAACCTATGGTTAAATGCCCGGTGGGGCAGGTGTAAGGCATAACGCTAAAGCCCTCATATAGCCGAGTTCGCTTTGCCCATTTCTCTATCACATGCCACCTCCATTCTAGTTTCAAGGCGTGCGACCCGCTCTTGTAGGTGGTTGTACTTGTCCTGCTTTTCTTCCAAGCGGGCGATGTCTTTGCGGACCTGTTTCAGTTCGCTCCATACGGCTCCGGCGGCAAAAATGACCGCCGCCAGCTCCCATATCAGGTTGACGATTTCGCCGGGTGTCATACGCGCTCCAACGGCTTATACGTCAGCCCATACGCCGCAGCAGCCGCTTCAATGCTCTCATACGCATCCCAGCCCTTATTGATTACCACACGCTGCGCCATAACAGGGTTGCCGTCCTGGTCTACTTCCCCGGTATCGTACCACTCTTTACTTTCGGTTACGTTGCAAGAGAGGATTTCGTAGCGTTTTCCGTCTTGCCCGATATAATTACCTTCTTCATTTAATTGTTTTTGATATACCATAAATTTCTCCTTAAGACAGTGTAATAGCCCAGCCTTTATCTTCGGCAATCGCTTTATCCTCAGCTGTTAAATCAGCCGTCCCGGTGCATCCTACAACGGACACTGTTTTCGTTACAGCTGCAGTTCCTCTAAAAAACGGTTTACCGTTTACTTTAATGCTTGTACCATTTAAGTCAATAGAACCTAAGAAATGATAGCCGCTAGGATTTGCTCTTCCTATCCGAAAGTTATTACTCGTGTTTATCGGACACATATTGGCCGACACTGTTTGATTTATTCCGTAGGTATAATTCACGCCATCTGTGGAAGCACCCATTTTCAAGGATTTATCTGCAGCCGTAAATAACAAGCGTAGATAGTATGTAGTATTTGCAGACAGAGCATACGCGGAAGGTGCTGTATACTGTGGTAATCCACCGTCAATAAGCGGTACAAGAAATCCGTATTTGCCGCCGGAAATAATGTATAATCCACCATTCTTTCCTGCGATGCCCGGAGCTATAGCATTCCACGATATCGGATATTGGCCTGCCGATAAGTCATTATCAGTTGTGATTTTTACTACAATATCAATATCACCTTCTTCCGTGAAAAAGCCCGATATAGGTAAATAATTGCTGTCACTAAACCCGCTTGCTATACCGTCAGTAATCGTAGGGCTTCCCTCGGTGGTATACCCGACGTTATAGGGCATAGAATTAAACAGGTTTACAAGTGCTGCTTTATTAAGCCCGGTATAGCTTACGTCAATTTGCGGGCTGGTCACATTATCAAGCGGAGCTTGCGGCGAAACGATAACTCCTGTAAGACCTGTTTCAACATTTTCAGAAGTACCAGTAGCAGTAAGTTTAGTTAGTACAGTATTTTCAGACAAATCAAGCACGAAAGGATTTAATGAGGCGGTGTTACGCACCAAATCATTCGCGTTGATAATAGTCTGCGTTTGATATTTGTTCATCACAAGTTGCTGGACCATATAGGCATATTCTTGCGTGTGCGGATCACCGCCCGGCCCTACAAGTACGGTTTTAACGCATAATTGTTTCCCCTCAGCGGTTTGTACTAATGCCGTAGTATCGGTTGCACTCACGCCGGAAACAACAGTCCCGTTTTGCACTACCGTTCTAATTGCCAACTGCCCGTCTTGTAAAATTTGCGTATTGATTTCAGACATTTTTATTCTCCTTGTAAATCCTTAATTTGTTGCCGTAAGTTTTCGGCTTGTTCTTCTAATTGCGCTAAAAACTGGTCATCTTCAGCCGTAGCGGTCCCGGCAATTTTTGCCCTCACGGAACGGATTGATTTTTCGTCTAAAGTAGCCAATTCTTGCTTTAGTATGGCAATCTTTTCTTCTTTTGTTGGCTCAGGTTTTGCAGGGCAATATCCTGTTAAATACCATTTTCCATTCCATTCGCATTGTTCTACATCCTTTTCTGTCATACCAATAGACTGATAGAACTCAGTATTTGAACCTACACCAACTTCGCATTGTTTCGTTTCTGCGTTTATTACTTTTGCGTATTTAATCATAAAAACTCCTCTCCTATAAGTTAGGGTAAAAACGGAATACGGTGGCTCTTGTATTAGTTACAGTAACTCCTGCTTTAACTGGTAACATTATTCCAAACCATCCCATACCATCACGCCCATCTCTAGCAGCAGTCGCCGAAGACCATACTGTAACTGTATCGTAAAGCATAGTTACAGGATATTCTGCAGAATATGC
>JAZNWO010000010.1:0-9947 GCA_045593365.1 Candidatus Avelusimicrobium sp. | reverse complement strand
GCTGTTAGTCGTTGTTTTAATCATCGGTATCTTGTCGGCAATTGCTTTGCCCCAATACCGGGTGGCAGTAGCGAAAAGCCGCGTGGCTACTATGCTTGCTTTAGGAAAATCTCTTGCTCAGGCGCAAGAAGTATATTATCTAAGTAATGGTAGTTATACTAAGGACATAGAAAATTTAGATATACAATTATCTGATAGTTATTCCCCACTTACAGAGATAGAATCAGAAATACATACTTGGTTTTCCTATGGTACAGATTTCAAGATAGATATTGACAGTCGGGGTTATACGCGTATAGATTATTGTCCGGGAAATAATACAGGTATTACATTGTGTGAGGGAAAGAGGGATTTGCAGCTATTTTTTAAATTAAAAAATTCTGATGCTAGTGCATCGTGGATGACTGCGGAAGGAGTATATTGTAGTATTAAAAACAATTCGGAATTAGGAAAAAAAATTTGTGCTAGTATGGGTTCTCCCACTAATCACGAGGATACTTATGAAATACGGTAGGTGTTAGGGGTATATTTTAAACCCCCGCACATTGATTTTGCGCGGGGGTTTTTACTGTTAAATTTTGGTGCAGCGGCTTATTTCACGCCATGCATCCAGTATTTGATTTTCTTGGTCATAATCCACATAATCACACCAAAGCTCATTGAACCAATGGCCGGTACGGAGAATAAGGTGGTTAAGCTCCAAGACTCGTAATGGCTGGCGAGCCATCCGGCAAGCAGGTTGCCAAAGAAAGACGACATCAGCCAAATGCCCATAAACAGGGACATAAATTTCAGCGGCGAGAGTTTGGTAACCATGGACAGTCCTACAGGTGACAAACACAGCTCGCCCATCGTGCAGAACATATACATAAATACCAGCCACAACGCACTAACCGGGCCGCTGGATTGGTAAATAGCTGCTCCCACTGCGATAATCGCAAAGGCTAAACCTTGCAGGAATAAACCCCATCCGAATTTAGCCGGGATAGAGGGGTCCTTCTCGCCCAGTCTAATCCACATTTTCGCAAAGACCGGTGCAAATAACACCACGAAAATCGGATTGACCGCCTGGAAATAAGAGGCTTTCAAGGTAATCGGCCCGATAAAAGGCAGGACCGGGTTTAAATTGGTCGCCTCATCGGCAAAGAAGTTGAGCGAAGTGCCCGCCTGTTCAAAGAATGCAAAGAAGAAAACCGCAAAGGCCGTAAAGGTACAAATGGCTTTGATTTTATCCCATTCGTCTTGCGTGAGTGGGCGATTGGCGGCTTCTGCTTTGGCGCGTTCTTCCGGATCTTCATCTTGATTGTTTTTGGTTACCGGATGCAAACCAATGTGGCCGAGGTATTTGTTTTGGGAAACTAAGTACCACACTAAACCGATGAGCATCCCTGTGCCGGCTGCCATAAAACCGTATTTCCATTTGGCAGCAGCTAAGACGGCATCCATACCTTTTGTCGGTTCGCCCAAGTATCCACATACAAACGGCGCAAAGAAGGCCCCGATGTTAATACCCATGTAGAAAATGGTAAAACCGCCGTCGCGGCGTACGTCATTGGGTTCATAGAGTTCGCCGACGATAGAGGAAATGTTCGGTTTGAAAAAACCGTTACCGATAATAATTAGGGTCAAACCTGCCCCGAGTGCTAACACTGGGTTAACAAGTTCGTACGAAGCTAATGTAAATTGCCCCGCGGCCATTAAAATGGCACCTATGGTAATGGAATGGCGTTTACCAATGTAGCGGTCTGCTAAATAACCGCCGATAACCGGAGTTAAATATACCAGTGCGGTAAACATCCCGTAGATTTGGCTGGAGCGTTCTTTGGTAAAACCGATTACCGTGCTTACCATAAACAAGGCCAGCAAAGCTCTCATTCCGTAGTAGTTAAAACGTTCCCACATTTCCACCATAAAAAGCATATATAAGCCTTTCGGGTGCCCCTGTTTGGTCACGTTATGTTTCACTTCTGCATCAGTCATTTTCTTTCCTCACTTTATTATTTAAAAAATGAACGTACCCCATATTTTACCAAATAATGGACGGCGTGCGGGGGAAAATTTATAATGCTAACATGGCAGCGAACATTTCCTTGAGTAGCAGTACAGCTTTGCATAGGGAGTAAATCAGATACACAGAAAAGAATAAAATCCCGGCGGTCCACAACCATTTTGCCAACGAAGAGAGCTTGCGCGACAACCATACGCAAATTAAGGAAAAGGGTCCTGCCAGTAAAGTAAACAGCAAAATTCCACCGTGTCCGTACCAAAATCCCATACGCGGCTTTAGAGTTTTTCCACAATGGCGGCAGTAGCAATCCGTTTCATCAATCATTTGGCGGCAGCGGGAACAAGCAAGCATTAGATTTCCTCCCCGTGGCTGCGCAAGTAGCGTTTGATACGGCTGCGGGCATTGGCGGTTTTGGCGTACTCCAACCAGTCGCGTTTCGGCTGTGAATTTTTCTTAGTAATAATTTCACACACGTCACCAGTTTTAAATGCGTAATTCATATTAACCATACGGTTATTTACTTTAGCACCCATGTAATGGTCACCGATGTCTGTGTGAATAGCGTAGGCAAAATCAATGGGTGTGGAGCCGTCCGGTAAGGATTTGACGTCGGCCTGCGGGGTAAACACAAATACTTGTTGCAAATTAATATCGGTTTGGAACCCTTCCAAAAATTCCCGCGGGGCGGTTAAATCGCGCTGCCACTCAATCCATTGACGTATCCAATTTATTTTTTCGTCAAAGTTTTTATCTTTTTTCCCGCCCAATTTGTAGCGCCAATGTGCGGCGATACCATATTCGCACGTGCGGTGCATTTCCTCCGTGCGGATTTGTATTTCTACGATATCTCCCGTCGGTACGAGTACCGTGGTGTGGATGCTTTGGTACATATTGGCCTTAGGAGTGGCAATATAATCGGTAAAGGTGCCTGCTAAAGGTTTAAACCGAGAATGCACAATGCCTAGTGCCTTGTAGCAATCGGCCACGTTTTGTGTGATAATACGCACGCCTAAGGAATCTTGAATTTCGGCAAAGGTTAAATGCTGTTTTTGCATTTTACGGTAGATGGAATAATAATTTTTGGCGCGAGACAAGAGGCGGTATTGTAAACCTTCCTCTTGCAAAACTGGCTCCAACATTCGTTTAAATTCATTTAAAGAAGCCGCCCGGTCTGCGGTGCGTTTTTCCACCTGGGCCACCAAATCTTTATATTCCTCCGGATGTAAGTATCTAAAGGATAAGTCCTCCAGTTCTGTTTTGATAGTAAACATCCCCAGCCGTTGCGCCAGCGGAGCATAGAGCGTAATGGTTTCGTAGGCCTTAAATTTTTGTTTCTCAGGTGGCATGACGTCCATCGTGCGCATATTGTGGGTACGGTCGGCCAGCTTGACCAAGATAACCCGCACATCCTCTGCTACGGCAATGAGCATTTTGCGCCAGTTTTCTACGGTTTCTTCGTCTGTGGAGGAGAACTTCAAATCGCTGATTTTGGTAACTCCCTGTACCAAATGGGCGATGTCTTTATTAAATTCTTTTTTGAGCTCTTCGGTAGTAACGCCCGTATCCTCTACTGTGTCATGCAATAAGCCTGCGCACAGGGTTTCTTCATCCATTTTAAAATCTAACAGGATTTGTGCCACCGCGGTACAATGGTTAAAATACGGTTCTCCGGTTTCTCGTTTTTGGTTTTTGTGTTTCTCTTGGGCAAAATGGTAGGCCTTCTCCAACAAAGTAGTATCTGCGTTGGGGGTATAGACTTTAAATTGTTCTACCAGTTTGCTTAGTTCTAAAGGCATATTATTTTTTTACGATATTAGCTAAAATATCTTTTGCTGCACGGGCGGCTACTCCTTTTTTACCTAGCGAAGAACGCAATTTCAAAAGTTCCTCGCGCTGGGCGGCCAATTGGGTCGGATTTTGAAACATAGCCATCGTTTGCGCGGCCAGTGCGGTCGGGTTAGCATCTGCCTGGATTAATTCCTTTACTAAGGGTTTATTAGCCAATAAATTCACCAACGAAATATACTTTACTTTAATGACGGCTTTGGCGATATGATAAGTAGCCCAGGAAAGTTTATAAGCTACCACCATTGGCACGCCCAAGAGTGCATTTTCCAGTGTGGCCGTACCGGAACAAGCCAGCAGAAAATCCATTTGGCTGCGCATTTTATAATCCACGTCTTTAATGATGTGAAAATTACTGTGCGGGGTTTCTCCTAACATCTTTATAAGTTCTTGTTCGTCGGCATCCGGCAAAGCGAATAAATAGGCCTGGGTATTTGGAAATTCTTTTATTACGCGTTTAAAGGTTTGGTAAAACACCGGGGCCAGCCTGGAAATTTCGCCATGTCGGCTGCCGGGCAGGATGCCTAACTTCCAGTTATAATACTTTACATCCTCTTGAGCAGGAACAGCGTGTTCCTGCGGTTTGGGCATAATATCTAATAACGGATTACCTAAAAATACTGCATTGCCACCGAATTTTTTATGAAACTCCGTTTCGAACGGATAAATTACATACATTTTTTGGGTCAATTTGGCCAATTGTTTGGCGCGGTATTGGCGGCTGGCCCATACTTGCGGAGTTACGTAATAGTAAGTCGGGATGCCGCGGTGGGCTGCCATATTTAGCACCTGGTGGTTAAATCCGTAAAAATCTATGACGATAACCGCAGACGGATTTTGGGTTTCCATATACTGCCGGATTTGTTTCATCAAATTCATCCAAAGGGGCATTTTTTTAAGCGGTTCTACAAAACCGCTGGCGCCTTGGGAGGCTAAGTCCAGTAAAAAGGTGTCGGCGTATTCTTTCATACGCGGGCCTCCGATAGCGGTAAGGCGGATATCCGGATCAGCTTTTTTAAGTTCGCGCATCAAAGAGGATGCGTGTAAATCCCCGGAGATATCTCCGGCAACCAATAATATGTTCTTTTGTAAAGGAGTAATGGTAGGCATATTATTTGTCCTGTTTAAATTGGCTGATTGTTTCGTCAAACATAATTTGGGCAGCCTTTGCTGCATCGTGCATTACCTGGATAGGCTTTGGCGTGTGCAGATGTTCGGTTTTGGGAATGTCAAATCGGTGGATATTTTCGGTAATTTTGAGGGCTAACTCTAGTGCTTTGCTGCCTTTTTCGCCGCTAGGTGCCGGTGTTTTGTGTGTTTTAATACAGTTTATGAAATGTAAAATTTCGGAGGTAATAGGTAATTGCTTTTTAACGGGTGGGTATATAACGGTTAAGTCCTGCATAGACTTGATTTCCGGTTTTTCCTTCTTGTACAACTTTACGCGTGCATTCATAAAGTCTACGGAAATATAGGCATTCTGCTGGAATAGATGCATATAGCGGGCACGCTCAAAACTGGCACGGCTGGCGGTTAAATCCGCCAAGGTACCGTTGGCAAAGCGTATGCGCACATTAGCGATATCCTCGTGTTTAGAAAATACACTTAATCCAATAGAATCTACGCTGACTACGTCGCTATCTACTAAGGTTAACAGTAAGTCAATATCATGAATCATTAAATCCAACACTACGCCGATATTAGACATACGGGCATCGTAAGGCCCCAAGCGGTTCATGGTAATGTATTTTGGATTTTCAATATACTTTACGGCTTCCACCACTGCCGGATTAAAGCGTTCCACGTGTCCAACTTGCAAAATACAGTTATGCAATTTGGCGGTTTTGATTAAATCCCTTGCTTCCTCCAAGGTAACAGCAATCGGTTTTTCTACCAAAGTATGTACTCCGTGTTCCAAACAATAGGTACCAATTTGGTGGTGCAGCGGTGTGGGAGCTGCTACAATAACGGCATCTATTTGTCCGATGAGTTCCTCCATTTTGGAATAGGGTGTGGCATTGTATTGCCAAGCTAATTTTTGGGCACGTAAAAAATCCGGATCGCAAACACCTACTAATGTCACGCCGGGCATAGTTGCCAACGTGCGGGTATGAAAGGTACCAATTTTTCCGGCACCAATGACGCCAAATTTCAGAGAGTTATTATTTGCCATAAATTACCTCACTATCCTTCCTTTATTATATCATAGTCGCAAACAGGTATGCGGATAAGTGAGTGGTTTTTAAGGTATAATATGCGTATGGAACAAACACTCATTTTAATGAAACCAGATACCATACAAAAACGTTTAACAGGCGTGGTACTCAGCCGGTTGGAAGCTTTAGGATTAGAGATTGTAGCGGCCAAAGCAACCGTTACAACCCGTGCCCTATGGGAAGAACATTATGCCAATTTAAAAGGAACGCCGTTTGTGGAGAGCGTAATTGATTTTATGATGGGCAATTTTAATAACCTGCCGGATCATCGCATTTACGCGTTTGTGTTGCGCGGCGATAATGCTATCGCTAAAGTACGGGCGGCCTTAGGAGCCACTAATCCGGAAAAGGCAGATCCGTGGACCTTGCGCGGACAATTTGGCTGTATTAAAAATGATGTTATGCAAAATGCGGTACACGCGTCAGGCACTGCGGAGGATGCCGCGCGGGAAATTGCCTTGTGGTTTAAACCTGAAGAAATCTTACCATGAAAAAACGAATGAAATTTTTTGTTTTGCTAGGAATGTTTAGTTTGGTATGCGGACCTGTAGCAGGACAGGAAGGTACCCTTTCGCTGCGTACACAGGACGGATGGGATATTTCCGCAGTGTATGCACCGGCCAAAGCCGGACAAAAGACGGTTGTTTTGTTGCATGATATTGGTAAAACTCACCAGGCCTTTCAAACTTTTTCTAAAAGACTGGCTGCTAGAAATATAGGATATCTGGCGCTAGATTTGCGCGGGCACGGAAACAGTACTAAGCAAGGCGAGTATAAATCCTTTGCTAAGGAAGGTGTAGATAATGAATATAACCGAATGGTCCGCGACGTAAATGCAGCCATGGAATTTTTAAAAGGAAAAGGGATAGAAGAAGCTAACATCGTACTAATTGGCGCGGGATTGGGAGCTAATGTGGCAGCTAAGGCTTCCAGTTTGTGGCCGGATATTGGCGGTTTAGCTTTATTGTCTCCAATGGCCAATTTCCGCGATGTGTTACCTATTCCGGCTCTACGTGTTTATAAGGGATTTGTGTTTATTGCAGTGGCAGCTGATGATAAAAAAATATTTTTGGAAGCCAGTGTGTTGCGTAATGTGGCCTTTTTAACCAGCGGGGAAGGGAAGGTCACTTTTGCCACCGCATATGACAAAAAAGGGCATGAATTGTTAGATGCGTGGGTAACGCCGGAAGTATTACAATGGCTGCAAACCCCGCAACGCCCGGACATCCGGCCGGATATTTTAGAGGTACCCGAGGAGGAAAATGCCGCTCATTATGAGTTGGTAGAATCCTCTGAAACGGAAGAGGCGTTAGTCCCTTCTGTATTACTATAGGGAGGGAAAGTATGAATCCTGCACGCATTATTTTTCCAGGTTTTTGGTTTGGTAAAAGCGACTTGGCACAAGCGGAGGAACTGGCTAAGCGTGGCGTGGGGGGGTTTTGTGTCTATGGCGGTACCGTCAAGGAAACCCAACGGTTTATTGAAAAAATGCGTGAAGCTTCTGTGTATGACCACTTGCTGATTTGTGCCGATATAGAGGAGGATTTGTCTGATATTTTAAAAGAAGTTCCTGCCTTGCCGTCTAATGCACAGTTGGGCGGGGTAGAGAATTCGGATAGTGTGTACCGTAAAGGGCTCGTAACAGCGCGTTTGGCGCGCAGCTTGGGCATTGACTGGTTGCTGGCACCGGTAGTAGATATTGGTTATGGCCGTCCGGCGTTTGGTGAAAATCCTATGGCAGTAGCGCGTTTGTCGGGCGATTATGCCGCCGGGGCTGCCAACGGAGGAGTATTAAATTGTATTAAGTATTTCCCGGGCATTAATGGCATTTTAAAGACGCTCAGCCAAATGGAGGATGCCGAATTTGTACCGTATAAACATATGTTCCGCCGGACAGATGCAGTCATGCCGTCGGATATGATATTCAGTAATATTGACCCGGATAACCGGGCTGTAATGTCTGAAAAAATTATCAAGGATTTGCTCAAGAAACGGCTTAATTATAAAGGATGCGTCATTGGCACGCCGTTATTTAAAACCCGGATTAAAAATGAAGCAGCTGCTGTACTAAAAATGATACATTGCGGGGTAGAAGTTATTATGGCCCCCAAGGACGCGGCTGGAGCCATAGAGGCAGTGGAACGGGAATTTGAAAAAGAGGAACTCACAGATGCGGTTATCCGCGGGATTTCTAATTTAGAATTATTTACCAGCAAAGTCGTTACTAACAGCGCTCCGGTACTCGATTTAAAAGAAGCTCTGGCACAAGTTGCGCACTTTAAGAAATAAAGGAATACAAAAAGGTGCAAAAAATTTGCTATAATATCTAGGAAACCACGAGTCATTAATAGCAGTGGCCACCACTCCGCTGCGCTTTAATCACAAAAGGTAGAAACAAAATTATGACGAAAACTTTTTTACCTTCCGTCAAGGAAGTAGAAACCACCCGCCAATGGCATCATATTGATGCCGCGGGCCAAACCCTAGGCCGCCTGGCTACCAAAGTAGCCGTGCTGCTGATGGGTAAACACAAAAGAACCTATACCCCTCATATGGACTGCGGTGATTTTGTTGTCGTGACCAATACCGACCAAATTAAAGTAACCGGTAACAAAATGGAAGAAAAGGTGTATTTCTCTCACTCCGGTTATGCCAAAGGTGCCAAGGAAACCCCGCTCAAACGCCAGTTTGAAAAGGATTCTACCAAGGTATTGGAACTAGCGGTCAAACGGATGTTGGATGAAAACCGCCTGCGTGCTCCACGTATGAAACGCTTGCGCATTTACAAAGGCGAAGAACACGAATTTACCGGCAGATTTGCCAAATAAGAGGGAACATTATGAAAAATACCAAAGAACTCAAAACTGGCCGCCGCAAAACTTCTGTGGCGCAAGCCAAATTGGCAAAAGGTACCGGCAATATTACGGTAAATGCAAAAGCCTTGGCGGATTATTTCAAAGGCCATGAAAAATACCAGGCTACTGTAAAGGCTCCGTTAACGGTTACGAATTTGGAAAAAGAATACGACGTGACTGCCAAGGTGCAGGGCGGCGGTATTTCTTCTCAGGCAGGTGCCTTGCGCCACGCCATTGCCCGTTCTGTGGCAGAGATTAGCGAGGAAATGAAAAAGGCTGTTAAAAAAGCCGGCTTCTTAACCCGCGATCCGCGTATGGTGGAAAGAAAGAAACCGGGGCAACCGGGTGCGCGCAAACGCTTCCAATTCTCTAAACGTTAAGCGTTTGCTGGACAAAATTTATCCCGCTTGGTTGTTTTCCAAGCGGGATTTTTTATCGTTTAACTCAATTTAATAATTATAACGTACATATTGTTCGTCAAAAAGAGTTCCACTGCCTGATTTTCTACTTAATCCCGTTTCAGCTTTACAGATTGCGTTTTGTAATGGATAATCAGTCTCTCTTTTAGATCCCATTACAAAACAATTTCTTAACAAACTGGCTAAACTAATTTGATATCTCATATGAATCATATTGTTATAACAATATACTACCTGATTTCCCCTATCATTGATGTATGTCTGACATTTGCCCCACGAATATATATAGGTGTCTGGGGTGCTGTTTTGTGTATCGTGCCCGCTGGGTAAACCGACATCTAATTCTGAAAAATCACTTGAATAACTTCCGTTTGCCAAATAATAAATCTGTTGTGCCTGTGCAATGCTTTCTACTGTATTTTTTAATGTGGCGTAGCGGGTTTTCATTACGGCTTTTTGATACTGCGGCAGGGCAATTGCAGCGAGTATGCCGATGATAAGAACAACGACTAACAGTTCAATGAGCGTAAAGCCAAAAGAGGCCGTCATTCCCGAAGGTTGTAATCGGGAATCTCCCGCTTTCGTGTTTTTATTAAATAAGGTC
>JAZNWO010000009.1:0-15695 GCA_045593365.1 Candidatus Avelusimicrobium sp. | reverse complement strand
AACTGTCATCATACGCGCTTTTGTGACAGCCTTTTGATACTGCGGCAAGGCAATGGCTGCCAGAATACCGATAATTAAAACAACGACTAACAACTCTATTAGCGTAAATGCACGACTTTTCATACACTTCCCTCCTTTTTTTATTCCAACATAAGAAAAGCTTACCAAAAAAAAAAAACAAGTCAAGGGGTAAAAAATCTTTTCAGTCCTCAATCAGCATTTAACAGCATGGAAAAAACCTTTTTCCCTACGCGCGGTTGCGCGCGGGCGCGGGAAAATTATACAATGTAGGGGTAGTTTGTATCTGCCCAACCCGGCAGGAAACGTTTTATATTACCAACAAGGAGATTTACAATATGGCTAAACTAGTAGCTATGGACGGTAACGCGGCCGTATCTCACGTCGCGCACGCCACCAACGAAGTCATCGCCATTTATCCGATTACCCCCTCTTCCACGATGGGCGAAATCTGCGATGCCAAGAGCGCCAAAGGCGAAACCAATATCTGGGGCAATGTCCCCGTTGTCACCGAAATGCAATCTGAAGGTGGAGCCTCCGGTGCAGTGCACGGTGCTTTGACCGCAGGTGCTTTGACCACCACTTTTACCGCTTCTCAGGGTTTACTGTTGATGATTCCGAATATGTACAAAATCGCGGGCGAACTGACCCCGACCGTATTTCACGTGTCTGCCCGTGCATTGGCAACTACTGCCTTGTCCATTTTCGGCGACCATTCCGACGTAATGTCCGTACGCTCTACGGGTTGGGCTATGTTGTGCTCCGACAATCCGCAAGAAGCCATGGATATGGCTTTAATCGCACAGTCCGCTACCCTAAAAGCACGCGTGCCGTTTGTACATTTCTTTGACGGTTTCCGCACCAGCCACGAGCTGAACATGGTGGACCCCTTGACCAAAGAACAAATGGCCAGTATGATGGACGAAAAACTGATTGCCGAGCATAAAGGCCGCGGTTTAAACCCCGAACATCCGACCGTGCGCGGAACTGCTGCCAATCCGGATGTATATTTCCAATCCCGTGAAGCTGTCAATAAATTTTATAATGCCGTACCTGAAATCGTAAAAGAAAAAATGGCCGAATTTGAAAAAATGACGGGCCGTAAATACGATTTATTCCAATATGTAGGCGATGCCGATGCCGAACGCTTAGTCGTCGTAATGGGCTCCGGTGCGGACGTGGCACAAATCACTGCAGAAGCCATGAAAGGCGAAAAAGTGGGTGTGCTGAAAGTTAAACTATTCCGCCCGTTCTCTATTGCCGATTTTATCCGCGTGATTCCGAACACCATTAAGAAAGTAGCCGTCTTGGACCGCACCAAAGAGCCGGGCTCTTTAGGCGAGCCGTTGTTCCAAGATGTTTGCGCCGCTTTCTTAACCGCCGAAGCCAAGGCCAAATTTGCCGCCACGCCGCTCATCATCGGCGGACGCTATGGTATTGGTTCTAAAGACTTTACCCCGGCCGATGTCAAAGCCGTATTTGACAACTTGGCTTTGAAAGAACCGAAAAAGAATTTCACCGTCGGCATTAAAGATGATTTAACCAACTATTCTTTACCCGCTGCGAAATTTGAAAATAAAGCTGACAAAGACATTTTTGCCGCTATGTTTTACGGGTTGGGTTCTGACGGTACCGTCGGTGCCAACAAAAACACCATGAAAATCATCAGTGCCAACGGTTTCTTTGCGCAAGGTTATTTTGTGTATGACTCCAAGAAATCCGGCTCCATGACCACTTCGCATATCCGTTTCGGTAAAAGCTACATCCGCGCCCCTTATTTAATTCAAGCGGCTGATTTTATCGGTGTACATATGTTTGACTTCCTGGACAAGTACGATGTGCTCGGCAAAGCCAAACAAGGTGCCACGGTGCTAATCAATGCGCCCTATTCCGCCGACGAAATTTGGAATCATTTAACCGCCGAAGTACAAAAGCAAATCATTGATAAGAAACTTAAAGTTTACACCATTGACGCGTCCGATATCGCCTTGGCGACCGGCATGGGCAGCCGCACCAATACCATTATGCAAACCGCATTTTTCGGTATTGCCGGCGTAATCCCGACGGAAAAAGCGATTGCCGATATTAAACACGCCATTGAGAAAACCTATTCCAAAAAAGGCGAAGAAGTCGTGCAGAAAAACTACAAAGCCGTAGACGCGGCCTTGGCGGGTTTACATGAAGTAAAATATCCGACCACCGTCAGCTCTACCAAACACACCAAAGCCCCTGTTCCGGCCGATGCCCCCGCATTTGTAAAAGACGTTTTGGGCGAAATGATTGCCGGACGCGGTGATGAACTTCCGACCTCTAAAATGCCGGAAGGCGGCGTTTTCCCGACGGGTACCACCCAATATGAAAAGCGCAATATCGCTATCCAAGTTCCGGCGTGGGACCCGAACACGTGTATCCAGTGCGGTTTCTGCTCCATGGTCTGCCCGCACGCGGCCATTCGCATTAAATCCTATGACCCGGCCGCTTTGAAAGATGCTCCGAAAACATTCAAATCTGCCGACGGTAAAGCCGATTTGGCCGGACAAAAATTCACCGTACAAATCGCGGTAGAAGATTGTACCGGTTGTGGCGCGTGTATCTTTAACTGCCCGGCGAAAAATAAAGAAAACCCGGAAAAGAAAGCTATCAATATGGTGCACCAATTAGAAGTGCGCGATAATGAAATTGACAACTTCGCTTTCTTCTTAGGTTTAAAACAAGCCGACGTCAAAACCAAAAAAGAATCCGTCAAAGGTTCGCAACTTCGCAAACCCTTGTTTGAGTTCTCCGGCGCTTGCGCGGGTTGCGGTGAAACACCGTACGTTAAACTCTTAACGCAACTGTTCGGCGACCGCTTGGCTGTAGCCAACGCCACAGGTTGTTCGTCCATTTACGGCGGTAACTTGCCGACCACCCCGTATTGCAAACGCGAAGACGGCAAAGGTCCGGCTTGGTCCAACTCCTTGTTTGAAGACAATGCCGAGTTCGGTTTGGGTATCCGCGTGGCGTATGACCAATTAAGCAAGGACGCTATTGCACTACTCAAAGAAACCAAAGAGGGTTGCTTAAAAGACCATGCCGCCTTGGTAGATGTGCTCTTGAACAATGCGCAAAAGACCGATGCCGAAGTGGAAGAGCAACGCAAGAACGTAGCGGAGTTGAAAGAAATCTTAGCCAAAACGGATTGCGAAAAAGGCAAACGCCTTTTGAGCTTTGCCGATTACCTCGTGCGCAAATCCGTGTGGATTTTGGGCGGTGACGGCTGGGCCTATGATATCGGTTACGGCGGTTTGGACCATGTGTTAGCCTCCGGCAAAAACATCAAAATCTTGGTGCTTGATACCGAAGTATATTCCAACACCGGCGGTCAAATGTCCAAAGCTACCCCGTTAGGGGCTAAAGCCCTGTTTGCCGCGGGCGGTAAAACCATGCCGAAAAAAGACCTCGGTATGATTGCCATGACCTACGGCAACATCTACGTGGCACAAATTGCTATGGGTGCCAATATGAACCAAGCTATCCAAGCTTTAGCCGAAGCCGATGCTTATGACGGCCCCGCGTTGGTCATTGCGTACTCACACTGTATCGCACACGGTATTGATATGTCTAAAGGTATGGGCGAAGCCAAACGCGCCGTACAGGCGGGACGCTGGATCTTGTACCGCTTCAATCCGGAAATGCGCTACGAAGGCAAAAACCCGCTTAAAGTGGACAGCCCGTTGACGGCTCCTACCTTGCCGTTAGCCGACTATATGAGTGGTGAAAACCGCTTCAAAGGCCTAATGCGCGATAACCCGGCCTTGGCACAAGAGCTTATCAAACGTGCCGAGAGCGAATACGCCTGGAGACGCGACTTGTACAAACACTTGGCCGCTATCCAGCCGGAAGAAAAAGTAATTAAATAAGTTTAGGACCTATTGAGAAACCCCTCCGCTCAAATGAGCGGAGGGGTTTTATTTATGTTAAAGAAAGAAATAGCGGTGAATCCAAGGAGATGTAATGTTTCTTTCCTCCCCGCTCCCCAAACTTTTACAAACCTGAAAATTCATATCATCTTTAGCAAAACACGCGATATCGCCTTTATGAGCAAGGCCCTCCGAATAATCCGCAAAATAATGTACGTAAGCCAACACGCCACTTCCATTTTTTCGCAACTGTACTTGAGCATTAGTTGTACTGTTATATATATCTATTGCATATTCCTCACACTCATATTCATTCGAATTAGTGCTCAGTTCACACCCGCCCCCTACTTCTAAATCTAATAGTGATAAATTGTTTGTATAACTCCCATTTGCTAAGTAATATACTTCTTCCGCTGTATATACTGCATTTACCAAAGGAATCAATCGTGCTAATTTGGCTTTCTGTACCGCCACTTGATATTGTGGCAAGGCAACCGCGGCTAGTATACCAATAATTAGAACAACTACCAACAGCTCTATTAATGTGAATGCACGCTTTTTCATAATAATCTCCTTGTGTTGTCGTCCCCGAATACCTCTATCGGGGGACCTCAACTTCTTTTTAATGAGGCTGAGATTCCCAATAAAAACAATTGGGAATGACATTTTATGTACTGCACTACCCCCGTATTGTACTAAAAAAAAAAAACAAGTCAAGAGGTAGGGGCACTTTCCTCGTTTTCCCGACAAAAAACACCCGAAACAATTTGTTTCGGGTGTTTGAAAATCAGCCAATAAACTGCCGTTTATATAACTTTATTTTCTTGCAGCATTTCCTTGGCATTATTAAATACTTCATCCACTGTAATCATCCGCATACATTTAAAGTGCCCTTGCGGACATTTCCGCCCGCCGTGCAGTGCACACGGCCGGCATTCCAGCCCTTTCACTTCCAGCACGCGGTGACCGTTACCATACGGAAAAAAGCCCAGCTCGCGCGTCGTCGGCCCGAAAATGGCCAGCGTAGGCACATTAAAAGCCGTGGCGATATGCATCGGGCCGGAGTCATTGGTAATAAATAATTTGAAATGCCCCATTAGCGCCATTAAATCGGCCAGGCTGGTTTTTCCGCACAAATTAGCGGCGTGCCCCTCGGAAAGTTGGCACAATTTCTCGCCCAAGTCCGCATCTTTTTTGCCACCACCGATTATAACCACTTGCAAATGCAGTTGTGTTTCAATGCGGCTAATGAGCTCCACAAAATTTTCAAACGGCCAGCATTTTGTCGGCCAGGCCGAGCCTGGATGAATGCCGACCAGCGTTTTGCCCTCCAAATTAAAATCTTTCATCAGACGCGCCACATTTTCCTCGGCACTGGGCGCGTAACGCATATTGAGTTTTTCGGCTTTGAAATTCTCTTTCACGATGCCATGCAGCAACGACAAATTGCGCTCTGCATCGTGAATCATCCAACTAAACGGCACGGTTTTGGTGTATAAAAACCATCCCTCACTGGACGTAAACCCAATGCGTATCGGCACGCCGCTCAGCCACGCGATTAACGCACTGCGGAAGCTGCGGTGCGGCACCAGCAAAATATCAATTCCGCTTTTTTTAATAGCTTTGGCTGTTTTCCACACACCGAAAATTTTGTTAAGTCCTTTTTTATCATTTAAGATAATTTCGTCTATCTCTTGCATCGGGCGGAAAATATCCTCGGTTTGCGGACGCGTAATGACCACAATTTTCGCTTCCGGGAACAGTTTGGCTGTTTTTTGAATGAGCGGAGTAGTCAGCACGCTGTCGCCGATGAACGAGGTCTGGAAAATACCAATCTTATTAATCTTTTTACCGTCTAAACTGGCGTGTTTATAAGCCCAGTCGCCCAGTTCCGGGTTTTTATACTTTATGGGCACTTCCCATCCGCTAAGCACGTCTAAGTAGCGCTCCAAAGTATGTTTTTCCAGCACCGGAGAGTTCTTGCGAAAAAATACAAACATCCGCCGCGCGACCGGGTTTTTGCTGTAGCGCAATTTGTTGGGGATTTGGCTAAACAAACCAATCATCATCGTCTTGAAGGTGGAGTGCAAATCTAGCAAATGCGTAAAATGCCCCGCACGTACCTGGCGGATATTACCCCACAACCCCTTTTTGGCCACCATAATTTCATCAATGTCCGGATGTCCGGCAAGCACTTGCGCAAACTGGGGCTTGACTAATAGCGCGATATGGCTCTTGGGCCATTTGGCCTTTAAATTTTTATACACGGCCGAAGACAATACAATATCCCCTAGCGAAGACAAACGTACCACTAGAATTTTAGGCTGATTTTCGTTCATAATTTTTCACCGCTTCCATAATTTTGTGCGTAGCGCCTTTGAAACTAAGCGCCGCTTGCCGCGCTTTAGCGGCCATATTTTCCAATGCGGCCGGATCCCTAACAAGCCGCAATACTGTTTCCTCCAAATTGGTTTCATCCACCAGCACGCCGCCGCCGCAATGCAATAGGGCCTTGGCGGTATCCGGTGTGTTATAAAAATACCTGCCGAACAAAACTGTTTTCTCCAAAATGGCAGGCTCCAACAAATTGTGCGCCCCGCGCCGGACAATACTCCCCCCCACAAAAGTAAGTGTAGCACACCCGTAAAGCGATTGTAAAATCCCCATGGTATCGGCACAAAGTATTTTGCAATCTGCCGGGAATTTCCCCTCGCTTAAAAAGGCATAGGCTAGTGGCTGTTTAGCCAGTGCAGCCTTAATTTCGGCTTTGCGCTCCAAATGCCGCGGAGCAAAAATGACCCGTATTCCACAGGCCAACCACGCAGGCAAGGCCACCAAAAGCAGTTCCTCCTCAAACGGATGTGTGCTGCCACATACTAAAATTGGGTTCTTTTCCCAGCCCAATTGCTTAATTAATTGGTGTACTTGGGCCTGTTTAGCAGGCTTTTCCTGTAGTGTATCATATTTGACATTTCCGCACACCACCAGGCGCTGGCGCGGCAGCCCCAAAGCTGCATAACGGCGAGCGGCGTGTTTTTCTTGCATGGCTCCCAATACCACGTTTTGGAACAAGGCGGAAAATAATGGTTTTACCCAGCGGTAAGCCCGGGCGCTTTTGTGAGAAATACGCGCATTTAAGAGCATCACAGGCACGCCGGATTTTTGGGCGGCGGCTAACATATTGGGCCAAATTTCCCGCTCCACCACAAAAAGGCGGTACGGTTTAGCACGTCGGACAAAACGGATAGAAAACGGATAAAAATCAAGCGGCACCAGGACGGTTTTGGAGATATCGGGATTTTTTTGGGCTTCGGCCTTTCCGGCGGAGGTGCTTGTGGTAAGCAAAACTTCCTTACGGTAGAATTTTTTAAGCTCTTTAACCAGTCCGCCGATAGATTTCACTTCCCCCACGCTGGCACAATGAATCCACAAGGCTCCCTGGGGTAACTCTTGCGGGCGCAGCAGTGCAAAGCGTTCTTTTAGCTCTTGCTTGAGTGTTTTAAGCACACGGCGGCGGGGCGAAAACACAAACCCCAACAGTACCCACAACGCGGCAAACGGAAACACCAAGTTAGTCAGCAACAATAGGAACTTGCCCATATATGTATATTATATAAATTTATGCACACAAAAAATCCCCGCTTTTGGCAGGGATTTCAAATGAAAAACCTATTTTCTATAAACCGTACACCACTACACATCGTTCCGTAAAGATTAAATAATTGCTAAATGAATGCTCCACATATTTCAATCTATGAATGCGGGCTTCTTTCGCAGCCTCGTCAATGTCGTGTGTGGATAAAGGGATAAGCCCCAGAATAGTGTACTGACAATCCCTTCCTTTTTTCATCGTAGTGAAGTCTACATTAGTAGCATCTAGTTGGTTAGCTACATTATGGTTAATGGTAGTACAAGCACCCAACATCAAACACGCGGCAACTAGTAACATCAGTTTTTTCATACACGTCCCTCCTTTTTTACTTCAAATGTAAGAAAAGTATAGCAAAAAAAAACAAGTCAAGGTCCAAGGCCCCTGACTTGTTTTTTCTACATATAAAAACAAACAAAAAGAGCAGCCCCAAGTCTGCCCTTTGTCTAACTTGTGCGTACAAATATCAGGCTTGCTCTATGGTATTGAGCAATTCGTCAGTGTCAAACGGTTTGTATAAAACACCGTCCGCACCCAAACGCTTGGCCTCTTCGGCAATACTATCCTGCTTCATGCCGGTAACCACCAGCACCTTGATTTGCGGATACTGTTTGCGCAAACGCGCTAAAATGTCTAAGCCATTTTCTGTCGGAAAAAATATATCCAGCAAGAGCAAATCCGGTATGCTTTTTTCTAATTTAGCAAACAAATCCGCCGAAGTCCCTGCTTCCAACACTACTGCATAGCCTGAAGTTTCCAATACATTGCGAATAGCTGAACGCAACACTACAGAGTCATCTACCAATCCTATTTTTAACATAATATATCCCCTATTTTAGATAAGCGGCGGCCAATTTTTCCCCAAAATCCAGCAAGGCCTGTGTATCCTTTTTAGTAGCTGTTTCGGCATAGACCCGCACTAACGGTTCTGTACCGCTGGGCCGCACCAAAAGCCATTCATCATGCTCAAAGTAAACTTTGATGCCATCCAACACAGATACTTCTGATACTTTAAAATTGCCCACTTTCTTAGGCAGTTTCTTGCGTAATTTTTCTACAAAAAGTTCTTTATCAATCGGTTTTGCTGCCGGCAAATCCCGCCGGGCATATACCCCCGCGCCATATTCTTTAAGGATTTGTTCGCACAGTTCGGAAGGCTTCTTTTTTGTCACGGCCATCATTTCAAGCCATGTTAATGCCACTACCAAAGCGTCCCGGTCAGAGGAACCGCCTTTCCAAGCATATCCGCCAGCCTCTTCTACGCCGAAAGCCACCTCCTCCAATGCCATGACTTCCGCCACGTGTTTAAAACCCACTTGCACTTCCTCTACAGGCATATTGTGCGCCCGCGCAATGCGTTTGGGCAAATACCCCATAGAAGCCGTCAATACCACCTTACCTTTAAGGTGTTTATACTTGATTAAATAGTTTAGCAACACGGCTGAGGCCACACACGGGGTAATATAATTTCCTTTCTCGTCCATTACGCCAAAGCGGTCTCCGTCTCCGTCGAAAGCAAACCCTACAACAGCTTTCTTTTCCAAAATTGCTTTTTTCAAGTCCATCAGATTTTTTGCGGCCGGGTCCGGCTGTAATCCGTTAAAGGTAGGGTCGTGTTTGGCATGCAGGGAAATTATCTTGTTAGACGGCAGCAATTCCTCCAGCCAACCTGCTGCAGCACCATACATATAATCAACCACAATATTTCCCTTAAGCCCTGCAATTTTGCGCGTATTAGCCAACGAGGACAAGTATTTTTTATACAAAGCAGTTAAATCCTTTTGCTCTGCTTTTTGTCCGTACAGCAGCAAAATCGGGTTGGTATCTAGCCGTTCTTCAATTTCATTCGTTTCGCGCAGCGGAGCCGAACGCCCCCCCCATTTCACTTTCACTCCATTGTACTGTGCCGGGTTATGACTGGCTGTTACTATAATACCTAGCCAAAATTTACGCAAGGTTAACGCGCTCACCATCGGCGTAGGCACTGGACGGTCAGACAGGGTAACATTAATTTTATTGGAACGCAAAATACTGGCTAGGTCTGCCGCAAACAAGTCTGACATAAAACGGCAGTCATATCCGACAAAAACTTTAGAGGTTTTCCCCTCTTCTTCGGACGGTGCGTTTTCATTGACATAATCGGCCAGTGCCTGCGCCAGACGGTGTACATTTTCATACGTAAAATCCCACGCAATCACACCTCTCCAACCATCCGTTCCAAAATGAATATCTGCGGCCATAAGCCCTCCGTGATAAAATAAAATCTGCAAATTTCCGTATGAAAAAAGCTAAAACTCAAGTTGCGCATTTTGGCAATAGAATAGCTGACAAAATCCGCAACAACAAAACGGACGCACCGCCTAAAAAGTGGAGGTGGGGGGATTCGCACCCCCGTCCGAACATCCTAACCGCCTAGACCCTACAGGTTTAGCCGCACTGGTTACTACCCGGTAAGCGTGCGGCAGCAGCCGGATAGTTGTTTCGTAGGTCTTAGGCGTACGCGGACGAAACGCGCCGCGAACGCTGCATTTCACAAGATGACTGCCTTGCTGCAGCGTGTGAAAAGCACCGCAGCGGCAGTGGACTAAGCGTTAGCCCAAGCGACTTGATGGTCGTTAGTTATTTTTGTAGCCCTATTTAAACTGGCCTGGCCAACCAGTACCTGCTCCCGGGCAGTAACAGACACCCGTCGAATCTATTACACCCCCGTAACATACGGAAATTGTCAAAGACCTTTTTCCCCCACCCTGCCGGATAAGGGGATTATATTGTATCATTTCTTATAGCAATTTTGGGCTGCAAAGACAAGTAAAACAGGAATTTTTTATGTATGTTACCACTAAACCGACGGTCTATTTAATTGATGGGTTAAATCTAGTACGCAGTTTTTTATGGCAGTTCGCACAGCCGGAGGAGGAGGTATTGGCAGATTTTTTGGATTTTTTAGAGGAAATATCCAGCGAGGAAAAATATGCCATGCACGAATACCGCGTAGTATTAGACGGCGCCTACCGTCCTGTCGGACCTTTGTACCGTGGCGGAGTACATATTATATTTGCCGAACAGGAATCTGCGGATGATTATATGCTGCAAGAAGCGGATTACCTACATCAGAATGGCACGCGCGTTGTCGCGGTTACCGATGACCGAGATTTGCAAAGTGCACTCAAAAAAATAGGGGTTAAGGCGCTATTTTGTCGGAAATTTTATACTTCTCTAAAACTTTCCACCCGCTAAGAGCAAACTGCTACACACACTACAAGGCAGTCTCAAATGTCTTTGAGCCGGCAGCTTAGTTACACTCCAAAATACGCACGCCCTGCCTGAAGAATTTCCTGCAAATGTTTCTCCTCGCGGAACGTCTCGGCATAAAACTTCAAAATATTCTCCGTGCCGCTGGGCCGCACCAAAAACCAAGAGTCCTCCAAATACACCTTAATACCATCGGTGTCGCGCACGGCGGTCACTTTCTCGCCGGCCACTTGCGTCAAATCTTTTAAATCCGCTTTCTTGAAGGATTTTACGCGAGCCTTGGCCTGCTCGTCAGTCGGCACATCCACCCGGATGTAAAACGGACGTCCGTACTTAGCAGCCAACTCATTGTAAAGCGCGGCGATATCTCCTTTCTTAGAGGCGATTTCTAGTAGCAAACAAACTGCTAAAATACCGTCCTTTTCAGGTGTCCAGCCGCTCAGGCTCATTCCGGCGCTTTCCTCCCCGGCCAAAATATATCGTCCATTTACAATGCCGTCTACGAAATATTTAAAACCAATATTGACTTCCTCAATACTAAAGCCTGCTGCGTTTGCAATACGGTCCAGCAAAGCGGTGGTGCCTAAGCTACGGCCAATTCGCATACCTGGTTTGGGCGCGCGTGTTTGGATTAAATAGTCGGCCATCACACACAACGCATGATTAGGCGTAATAAGCCCACCTGCCTGCGTGGCACAGCCAAAGCGGTCGGCGTCCGGGTCGCTTGCTCCGGCAAAATCATATTCCCCGTTTTGTACCAGTTCAATGAGCGGTTTCATCGGATATACGGAAGACGGATCCATGCGGATTTTCCCGTCGTGGTCAATGGGAATAAAATAAAAGGTAGGGTCTTGCGTCTCATTGACAATGTGCAAATTATCCAGGCCGTATTCTTTGGCAATAGCCCGGTAAAACACCAGGCTGGACCCTCCCAGCGGATGGATGGCTGCCTTGAGCCCGGCTTTTTTAATGGCGGCAAAGTCTATTTTTGTACCCAGTGCCTTTACATAAGGTGTGATGACATCCGTGGTCTTGACTAATCCCTTGGCGCGCGCTTCTGCCAGCGGCAGACGTTTAATCGCAGCCGGATTTTTCAAATAAGCATTGGCATATTTTTCAATACGGCTTGTCAGGTCCGCGCCCGCCGGACCGCCGTGAGACGGATTATATTTTAACCCCATATCCTGCGGTGGATTATGGCTAGCGGTACCGTTTAAACACGCACAGGCCCGCCCACTGATAATCTCAAAAGAGAAAACCGGCGTTGGCAGTGGAATGTCCGGCAAGATAACAGAAAGCCCGTTCCCGGCCAATACTTCGGCGCACAACTCGGCGGTGGCTTGAGACATCAGCCGTGTATCGCCGCCGCATAATACCGGACCACTGATTTTATCCTCTAAGTGAATTTGCGCCACCGCTTGAGCAATCGCCAAAGCATGAAGCGCACAAAAACCGTTCCCTAAAGTACCCCGGTGACCCGAAGTACCAAATTTTACGGGAACAATTTTTCCTTCCGGCTGCCAAAATTCCTGGCGTAATTTTTCCACATCAATGCGTTGCGTAGTAAGCGTTCCTGCCAGCGGACTAGTCATATACCGTCTCCTAAATAAATTTAGACGCACCCTTGCACAAGCCGTCCTCTTTTTCTATGATATAATATGTAAGAAAAATTATCAACTGAGGACTTTTATGAAAAAAACATTACTCGCTTTATTGGTTGTTTCCTTTTTCGCGCTGCCTGTCAGCGCCAGTATGGATAGTGATTTCCGCGATCATTTTAACGTGGACACCTTAGCAGATTATAACCGCGATTTAGCTACGCTTATGGGCCAGGCCGACTTTCACACCGGGAAAGGCACGGTTTTTCCGGGCTTTGACATCGGAGCTACTGTGGCCGCTGTCAAAACTTCTAATGACAATTTTTCCTCCAAGGATTACTTTTACGCACCATACATTACCGCCGAAACACAGCTGCCTATTTTGGGATTAGGGGTGGCAGTCCGCGGTACCAGCTATGACGGATTTAGTTCCATTGGCGGCGGGTTAAAATGGCACCAGTCTATTGCCCTGATTAATTTATCCGCTTCTGTTTTTTATGACCGGTACGGTACGGATTATTACGATGGAAATCACTACTCTGCCTCTGCCTCCGCTTCTACTAATTTGCTTTTCTTTACACCGTACATCGGCGTAGGATATGATTACAGCACACTAAAAGTAAAAGATATGGGCCCGGCCTCCGGCAAAACCTCTTATGATGATGTAGTGCGCTATACGGCTGGGATTAACGCGCAACCCATTCCGTTCTTTTATGTGTACGGGGCATACACGTATTCCAAGTATAATCACGGTTTTCAAGGCGGCGTAGGATTAAACTTTTAATATGGATTTTAAGAAAGAGCTATCCGCTTATTTTAAGGAAAATTGCTTATTAGACGAACCTATGGACCGCCATACCACTTACCGCACAGGCGGCCCGGCAGAAGCGTATGTTTATCCTAAAACACGCGAGGAGTGGAGCTTTATCTTAAAACTGGCCCGCACAGAAAATATTCCGCTGCGTGTGATTGGGTTTGGGTCCAATATTTTAGTAAGCGGAAAAGGATTAGGCGGCATTACGTGTTCTACCAAGCGAATGAACCAAGCGGCTGTAAAAGATACACGCTTGGTGGCAGAAGCAGGAGTAGCTCTGGATAAAGTGTGCGAACTCAGCATTGAAGCGGGATTAGGCGGTATGGAGAAATTATCTGGTATCCCGGGCAGTGTAGGAGGAGCTGTGTACATGAACGCAGGCGCGTTTGGACAAGAAACCTTTGACTGTTTGGAATACGTGGAAGCTATTGACTTTGAAGGACGGCCTGCGGTACTACTCAAAAAGGATTTACCGCACAGTTACCGCCACGTAGAAGGGATTGAAAACTATATCGTGTTAGGGGCGGGTTTTTTATTGGAGAGAAGTGATTTTGCAGCTCTTACAGAAGCGCGTCATTTGGTACAGCACAAGCGCCTGGAAAAACAACCGCTCGATTTGCCATCAGCGGGTAGTGTGTTCAAACGTCCGGTGGGAGATTATGCGTCTCGTTTGATTGACGAGGCAGGTTTGCGCGGGCTGAGCATTGGCGGAGCAAAGGTATCGGAAAAACACGCGGGGTTTATTGTCAATTTTAATCACGCTACGCCGGAGGATATTAAAAACCTGATGGACGAAGTGCGCCGCCAGGTTAAGGAAAAAAGCGGTGTGGAATTGGAACTGGAGCAAATTTTGTGGGGCCAATTTAATGCTTAATCCGACGGACGAAAGCAAGAAAAATTGACGCGATGCTTTTAAGATGCTACAATATAAGTACTTGAAAATTTAAGTCGTTGGAGTCGTGGTGTAGCCTGGTCTAACACGCTGCCCTGTCAAGGCAGAGACCGCGGGTTCGAATCCCGTCGACTCCGTATTTTAGTTTTTGATTATTAGCATAAATCCCCGTTAGAGTTTGGCTCCGACGGGGATTTTTTTGTGCGCCACTCATAGCATACGAATTTTGGTGGATTTAAGCCAGATTCGGCAAATTTTCTAATTTTATGCTGACCAGACCAGGTAGGAAGTCGTCTGCTAAATATAAATTTGGGAAAATTGCTACAATATAGAAAATCTTTTAAGAGAGAAATTTTATGCATAATATCGCAGAAGAAATAACCGGTGAATGGCTACGACACATTAAAAAATGTGAATTTGTAGAATACAATGTCAAAGGGCCTCATCAAACTGAAATAGATGTCATAGGATTAAACATTATCAATAAAGAGATCTATGTTTGCGAAGTCGCCGCCCATATTCACGGACTGCAATATGTGGATCCTCAAAAACGCCGCCCCGATACAGAAAACCGTTTCATTCACAAATTTACTAAAGATAAAGAATATGTCCAAAATCATTTTGACAATTTTACTCAATATTATATGCTTTGGAGTCCTATTGTTAAATCTTCTAAAGAAGGGGCAAAGTATGATGCTTTGAAATCTGTCTTAAGTGCTAAAGAATATTTGAAAAAGTCAGATATTGACTTGGAACTCGTTATTAATGAGCGATATTATGATGCTATTCAGGATTTACGAAAGCAAGCTCTAAAGCAGACACATGATTTGAGTAACTCTTCCGTATTGCGATACCTGCAAATCGAAGAGTATCTCAATAAATATCTATCTTCCAAAAAATAATCCCTTTGTTTTAGCATAATTTTGTAGAGATGCGCTCTCTATGGGTTATTCAGCAAGAGTTTAGTTTGTTCCTGCCAATCTGACGTTTTAATGGATAGCAATTTTTTGAGGGTGCAATCGGCGGGTTGGGTACCATTTAGGATAGCACGTATAATTTTGGGTGATAAAAAACTCAAATTGAGGATCCGGCGGACATACTGTACGCATACTTTATCTCGCTTGGCTATATCTTGCGTACTTGCCCCATTGATGATCTCTTGATGCCAGGCGTAGGCCTGATTTAAAATTTTGATAAGTTCAGTATTGGACCGTTTCTTCGGCTCTGCAAATTGCCCCACGATTATTTTTTCTCCGTTGGCTATTGTACCGATATGGTATGGCTCTGTATAGGCGTTTTCTTGTTTTAATTCTTCGGGTTTAAGTTGGCGCATTTCTCTATTTTCATAAATAGCGTTGAGCAGTTCGGTTACTTGTTCTTGATATAGTGTAATTGCTATCTTGTTGGGATTTAATTTAATGCGTTTGATTAGAGTTTTCTCTATATCCCGTGTCATCGGATATGATGATAGTTTCTTGATAATTCCCTTTTGCTTGCTTACTCCAAACTGTTGGATATACGGATATATTTTGCTTTTGTCCTTCAAAAATGCACTAAACCAATTATCTATAAA
>JAZNWO010000008.1:0-5590 GCA_045593365.1 Candidatus Avelusimicrobium sp. | reverse complement strand
TTTTGGCATAATTTTAGTATCCGGAAATTAAAAGAAAGGAGATATTATGAAAAAAGCATTCACTCTAATTGAATTGTTAGTTGTTGTTCTAATTATAGGCATACTGGCGGCTATTGCGCTGCCGCAATATCAAAAAGCAGTGATGAAGGCGCGCTTTACACAACTAAAAACCATAGCCCATGCGATTGCCAATGCACAGGAAATGTATTACTTGGCAAATAATAAATATGCCGTTCGTTTGGATGAATTAGATATAGATACACCTGCTTATACAGAAGCAGAATTATCCGATTATGGCGAGACACGCACGTTTCCCTGGGGCCAGTGCTGGGTGGTAAATAATCAGAATGGTGCGTGGTCGGGATGCTCCCAAACACAAGACGGGATTAAGTATTATATCTACTTCCAACATTCTACCGTCAAACCGAACACACGGATGTGCCGTGCTATGAATGTTGATCTGGCTTCAGCCCAAAATACTTTGTGTAAAGCAGATACAGGGGCGGATGCGCCTGCAAACAGCAGTACAACAACATATAAGGATTGGATTTATAAATAATATCCTTTTAATCTCAAAAGAACTCTCCCGGTTGGCGGAGAGTTTTTTTGTTTTGCTATAATACAAGTAGGATATGTCTATATTTTCTAAATTATTCAAACTTTTTGTAACGGTGGTATTACTGCCGCTTCTCCCTATGGCGCTGCTGCTGGCCTATTACCAAAACCGCCAGAAGAACAGTTTGTTGGAAAACCATTACAATTTAGCAGAGGTGGTATCCTCCGAATTGCCACGCTACGCCCAGGAATTAAAGGACCGTTTGGAATTTATTCCGCAAGTATCGGCAGCCGTGGCGCAGGAAAAATCCCTCCGTCCCCTTTTACAAGATATTTTGAAAGACTATCCTGATTTGCGGGTGTTGGCGGTGCTCAATGCGGATGGCGCCGAAGTGGCGCGTGCTGTACAGGGTGCTGATACGGCCCCGGTAGTGACAGCAAAGGGTTTGCCTGCCGCTATGCCAGACATACGGTCCCGGGCGCGTCTGAGTTTTGCAGATGGAGCAGTACCCTCTTTAGAATTTGTATGTCCGCTAACAGCAGGGTATACCTTGTATGGACGGGAAAATTTGCCGGAACTGGCAGAGCGGTTGGCACAAATGCGCATTGGCCAAACAGGGCAGGTTTATTTGGCAACCCCCGATGGAAAATTACAAGCCGGACCGTACCAATGGAATCCTGGTATTACGCAAGTTGCATTAGCTGCGCGGTTAAACGGGAAATCGCGGCTGATTAAATCCTTGCCCAGCCAAGGCGGTACCTTGGTGGGAGCGGTATCCTCCGAACCGCGTTTGGGCACATATATTACTGTTTTGCAGCCTAAAGAGGAAGCCCTGCGCAGTCTGTATTTATCTAATACGGTGATCTTGCTGTTTTTGCTAGCGATTGCTATACTGGCTTATTTTGGCGCGCAGACTTTTGCCCGCAGTTTGGGTGAACCGATTGCCCAGCTCATTCAAGGCGCGCAAGCGGTTAGCCGCGGACAATTAGACCATCGTATCCCTGAGAACGCGGGTTGGGGAGAGTTTAGGGAGCTTATTGTCTCTTTTAACAAAATGACAGCAGATTTGAAGGATTACCAGGCCTTGCAGCTCAAAAGCCAAGTTAGCGAAATGAAGGAACAAATCTACCGGGCGGTAGCGCATGATTTGCGCGCTCCGCTGATGGGCCTGCAGGGGTATATTTACATTTTGTCCAGCGGGCAGGTGTCGGAGGAGGAGCGGCAGGATTATTTGGCCCGTATGGCAGAAGCCGCGCAGAGTTTGTCTTCTTTATTGGAGGATGTGTTGGCGGTATCGCGGGTGGAGGCAGGGGTGGCGCTGCCGCAGCGTGAACAAGTGGAAGTGGAACCCCTTTTGCAAAGTGTGCTCCACACGCAGCAGCCCGCCGCACAAGCCAAACAACTGACACTTTCGTGCGAGGTGCCTGCCGGATTGACTGCATGGGCAGATCCTAAATTATTGCGGCGCATTATGACTAATTTGGTGTCCAATGCCGTCAAATTTACAGAAAAGGGGTTTGTCAAAATTACCGGCGAGGAACGTGAAATGGAAATATGCCTGTGTGTACAAGACAGTGGCGTGGGGATGACCTCCGAACAGACGGAGCATATTTTTGAAAAATTTCATCAAGTGGACGGACACGGGGAAGGATACGGGCTAGGGCTGTTTATCAGCCGCCAGTTAGCACGTGCCCACGGCGGCGAACTAAGCGTACAATCCGTTCCGGGCCGCGGAAGTACCTTTACCTTGCATTTGCCTAAGGAGGGAAAATGATTGTTTTTTGGCGGTTAATACTGACCTATTATTTATGTGCAGTTCTGTTTTATCATTTGCGGTTTTTTGCTTGGCGCAACCGTCATCCGGCGGTGGCCGCGGGATTGCAAGGAGGAATATTTGCTGTAGTAGCAGGCCTGTTGTGCAGCCCGTACCTATTTATTGACTGGCAATTTGCCGAATTGTATCCGCTGCCCGGGTGGGCGGGTGTATTAGTGGCTTCGGTGTTGTATGCGTTGATTAACCGTCTGCTGGTGTACCGTCCGGGCCAAAAATACGGGTACACCGTTACTTTTCTATTTCACGAATTATTGGCGTGGCTTTCCATTTTTATTTGCTCTCCATTGCATATTTTGTATCAGACAGGGAATTTTATGGCAGAACCGCTGATTATTTTTCTAATTGGACTAATTGTGGTTACGAAAATATTCAGCCTTTTTGTATACGCGGTAGAAATGGATTTGTACGGGCGCGATTACCCAACTATAGATGAAAGTTTTGTCACGATGTTGATGCGCTTGATTTTCTTTTTGATTGTACTGCTGCCCGGGTGGCGGTGGGTATTTTGGTTTTTTGTGTGGTTTTATGCGTGCGGCGAGGCACACCAAAACCGCTTGATGGATTTCTCGCGCTTTGCTTTATACTTTAGTGCATTAGGAGCGACGGCAGTGGGCTTTTTGGTCCGCTACAGTTGGTATTGGATATAATGACTGCTTTAGAAACGGTAAAATTTGCTGTGTTGGATACCGAAACGACAGGATTGTCTGCCGTTAGCGGCGGTCGGATTTGCGAAATTGCTCTTTCTGTTAGCCGCAATGGACAGAAATTGGAGGAATTTGCTACGCTTTTAAACCCGCAAATTCCCATGCATCCTGACGTAATTGCCGTGCATGGGATTACCAATGAAATGGTGGCTGGGGCCCCGGTGTTTGCCGATATTGTACCGCAACTGCTGGATTTGTTGGACGGATGTGTGCTGGTGGCACATAATGCAGAATTTGATTTGTCCTTTTTGCGCAGCGAAATGGAACATTGCGGACTGCGTTTGCCGCAGTACCCGGTGTTAGATACTTTGAAACTAGCCCGAAAAAACGGTTGCTTTTCCCGCAATAATTTGGGTATGATAGCAACAGCACTGGGAATTGATGCGGCCGGTGCGCACCGCGCATTAGCCGATGTGCGAATGACAGAACGGGTGCTTTATTATTTCTTGCGCGAGTTTATGGCCGGGGGCGTAAACAGCTTAGAGGAAGTACAACAATACCAATTCAAACGGCACGAAAGCATTGTACTGGGATTAGCCCCTTTAAAATGAAGAAATTCTTTTTGTAATAAATAAATTTAGCCGCTGTGTGCGGCCCAAGGAGTGAATTATGAAGAAAGTAGTTTTGATTATCCGGGACGGTTGGGGGAATGCTAAGGCCGGTCCGTACAACGCGGTAACCACTGCCAAAACACCGAATATGGACCGTTATTTGGCCCAATGGCCGCATACACAAATTGAAGCCTCCGGGGAGCAAGTGGGCTTGCCGGCAGGGTATATGGGCTCGTCAGAAGTGGGACATTTAAATATGGGTGCCGGACGTATTGTGGTGCAAGAGCTCAAGCGCTTGAAGGATACCATAGAGGACGGTTCTTTATTTAAGTCCAAACCGTTTGCCGCGGCGATTGATAATTGTCTGAAAAACAAAAAAGCTCTGCACGTAATGGGACTTGTGCAAGATGAGGGAGTGCACGCTCATCAGGATCATTTGTTTGCTATTTTGAAATACGCCGCCGAAAAAGGCATTAAGCAAATTTTCATTCACTTTTTTTCCGACGGGCGCGATACCCCACCTAAATCGGCAGTCGGGTTTATTCGCCAAACGCAGGAAGTGATTAAAGAATGCGGCGCGGGCCAAATAGCCACTATCCAAGGCCGCTATTATGCTATGGACCGCGGCGAAGATTGGGAACTGACCGATAAGGCCTATAACTTAATTGTCCATGCCCAAGGTGCCCACGCAGCCAATGCCGAAGAAGCGGTTACTACAGATTATGACACCTTAAAAACACCTGATGGCGGGCCGATGGTAGATGAGTACATCCCTCCGACGGTGCTAGGCGATTATAAGGGTATGTCTGAGGGGGACAGTGTAATTTTCTTTAACTTCCGCCAAGACCGTGCCATTCAGCTGACCAAAGCTTTTATTGACCCGCAATATCCGGGCCACATTACGCGTGTGCCGTGTGTATTTTGCGGGTTGACTAAGTATTATGATTCTTTCCCGTATAATGCCTTGCCTTCTATGACTGATGGCGGGGGAATGGACCATTTGCTCGGACAAGTCATTTCTGATGCCGGACTCAAGCAGCTGCGCCTGGCCGAAACACAAAAGTTCAAACACGTAACTTCTTTCTTTAACGGCAAGCAAATCCAACCGTACCCCGGCGAGGATCGTATTGAAATCAAGGGCCGTTTTGACCCGGCTACTTTTGCCGAGCATCCGGAAATGGAAGCTTACCGTGTAGCAGATGAGGCCGTTACACAAATTGACAGTGAAAAGTACGATTTAATCATTATCAATTTTGCTAACGGCGATATGGTCGGTCACACGGGAAACTTTAATTCCGTCGTCAAAGCGGTGGAAGTAGTAGACGAATGTGTGGGAAAAGTAACCGAAACGGCCTTGTCTAAAAACTATGCCGTGATGATTACGGCTGACCACGGAAACGCTGAAGAAATGTGGGACAGCAAAATCAATATGCCCAAAACCGCGCACACCACAAACTTGGTGGATTTTGTGTACATTAATCCAAATGCGCCGCACGCACAACTGGCAGCTACGGGTAATTTAGGCGATATTGCTGTTACCATTTTGCAAGTAATGGGTCTTGAAAAACCCGCCGATATGACGGCCAAAAGTCTGATTGAGAAATAAACACTGATGAACATTGCGAAAAAGGACCTCGTTTTCAGAGGTCCTTTTTCAATTTCCAAATCAGCAGAAAATTATGGGTATAAAAAACTGGGATTATTTGCCCACTGGGAAGCCGGTGTTTGCGTTCCGGTTTCTGCCTGACAAATTTTATAGGTTACATCGTTGGCGGTTGCTCCTTCTTCGGTGCGGCAGTAGCTTTTTCCGGCGGCGCGGTAAAGATTCTTCCGCGCCTGTGAATTAAAATTCACCAAAATAAATTGCCCCGCTCTAACCTACAAATGAGCGGGGTTTTTATGGGTATTTACTAATATCTCCAGCTTACATAAGTATCCCCGGTAA
>JAZNWO010000007.1:0-7058 GCA_045593365.1 Candidatus Avelusimicrobium sp. | reverse complement strand
CGGGCTTCAGCCCGGGGATGAATGAGAATCCTAGCGCAAGAAAACGGAGTTTTCTTATATAAGTTGTGCGCTAGGCAAAATCAAGCGAAGCTGAGATTTTGGAGCAAAAGAAACTCCGGGCGTAAGCCCGGAGAGTTTCATATTACCAAAAATAATATTCCACATCTTTATCCTGATAATCCGCCTGCTTCTTCCCTGACTCTGCTTGACAAACTTCTTTTGCTTTCTGAGAAGAAGGCGATGCCCCGCATCCTTCCACAAAAGGATAGTTAGAATGTTTTAAAGTACGTCTGTAGCGTAAATAAGCAGAAGCATTTTCGCATACAATGCGTTCTGATCCCGTTGGATCATTTAAACTGCAATATCCCCAAGAAAATGTATACTCGCACCCTCTTTCATTACAGTCTTTTTCAGCAGGAAGCTCCGGCCAATCAAGGGCTAATTCATCTACATCACTGGTGTATTTTCCGTTTGCCAAATAATAAATTTCTTCTGCATCAGCTATGGCACGAACAAGAGGTTTTAAGGTGGTATACTTTGTTTTTATCACGGCTTTTTGATATTGCGGCAGCGCAATAGCTGACAGTATACCGATAATTAAAACAACGACTAATAGCTCTATTAGCGTAAAGGCACGACTTTTCATACACTTCCCTCCTTTTCCCTTCAAGTATAAGAAAATTATACCAAAAAAAAAACAAGTCAAGGGGTAGGGACACTTTCTTCTTTTTTCTAGCGCAATAACATAAAAAAGCCCCGCCTACGCGGCAGGGCCTTTTATGCAACACAAAAAGAATTACTTTACCACAGAAGCCGTATTGTCTGTTTCCGGCGGCAAATCCCGGCGGGCTTTTTCAAACAAACCCGTTGCGGTAGCGCGGGCCAAAAACGCTTCCCATTCCGCAGAAGACAAGTGGAAATCCTCCATTACTTTATGGGATAATTCCGTAGCCGTATCTTTACCAATCGTTTTCGTACGCGCATATTCCCGTTCTAATTCCACATAATGGCTTGCAATAGCATAATCTATCTCGTCTTGGGAATATTTTTGGTGAATATCTGTCGGTTGGGCAGGATCTTGCACAGCAGCAGTATCCTCAGACTTAACCGGCGTGAACAATTCGTCGCGGTCCAAAACGGACTGCTCAGACGGGTCTGTAATGCTTCGGCCTGGTTCTGCCATTGGGTGACGCCACTCAGCAGCTTCCCCCTCTACAGGAAGCACTGTCTCCCGGCCTGCCAGCATATTGGAGCAAGCCTGCGGGTGTACAATTAAATATACACTTAACACGATTAAAAACAAAACAATCGCTTTTAACAAGATTTTTAACACACGTTCCTCCTCAGAGACTTCTTTATTAAAGAATAGCAAATTTTACAGGGGTACAACACATTTACTTTTTACGGCCCGGCTGCTGTAAAACGCCCACACTGCGCACAAATTGCGGATTAGAAAAAATTTCTTGAAGTAGTTTGGCAAATTGCGGGTCTTGTGAATATTGGGCAATCACGGGCTGTATTTGGGGATAACTGCGCAATAAATCCGGCAATTGTTCCCCGCTTAAATCCGTCAAATTTAACGGACGGCCTGCTGCTTTTTGCAAATCGGCATGAAAAGCCTGCAACTTTGGATCCTCCCGGTAATCCTCCAAGATAGACGCTATAGTTTGGCGGGCCTGTTCCTTGCGGGCCGAGGCCGGCAATGGAGCATCCTCTAAAAAAATTTCAGCTGGGACATCAGCCCCGTTTTTCGGCAATGGTTGGAAAACTGGCAGTTCTACAACAGGCGGTGATGTGCGCAAAAAAGAGCTGGCTGAAAAACCGTCTGCCGACCGCTCCGCCTGGTCCTGCACCTTTTGTTCATACGCCCGGTAAAGGCGCAGGCTGGCGATAAACGCCAGCCCCACCCAAATTATCAGAATACAAACACGGCTCAGCCTGGACATATTAATCTTCAATTTCTAATAATTCTACCTCAAACACCAGGGCCGAGTTAGGCGGAATAATACCCGCCGGACGGTTGCCGTACGCGGTATCGGCCGGGCAAACCAAAGTCGCTTTAGAGGCCGGACGCATTTGCTGCAGTCCCTTCGTCCAGCACGGAATAACACCTGTTAACGCCGTTGTAAACGCTTCTCCCCGGTCATACGAACTGTCAAATTTCGTTCCGTCAATTAGTTTACCTTCATAATGTACGGTTACCTTGCTAGATGCACTGGGAGTTCGTCCTTTGCCGCTTTTAGACAATTTAATCATAGCCCCATTATCTAACACCTTGACACCTTTTTCTTTCGCAAACTTCTCTAAAAATTCCCTTTGTTCTGCTTCACGCCGTTGGCTAATGAGCTGAGCATCCTGTTGGTACTTCTCAATAATTTGGGGCTTATAGGCCTCCAAATCCGTCTGGGAGGCTTTATTGAGCAGGCTGTCGCGCATTCCCTGCGATAAAGCTTTGTAATCATCCTCATTATCCAGCACCAGTTGACGTTTTAAATTATCCCCCAGTAAAAATCCCAGTGAATACAACATTTTATTGCGTTCTGCTGGGTCTTTGGATGTCGCTGCGCTTTCCGGCTGCTGGGCACACGCCGGTAAACACAAAGCGAAAGCTAGTATTAGTAAAATAGTTTTCTTCATATTATTTTCTCCCTTATTTGGTCTTTAAGTAATTGGTTAAGCGTTGGACAATTTCTACAGCAGCTTTATCCCCCACTCCTTCCATACTTTTGCGCAAGGAATCAGCCTTGCGCCCGGTACCGGCACGGTCATGTACATTGAAACGGGCAAAAGTAGTTCCCATTTGCAAATCCCGCAAACTGACTGCCGCACTGGTAGCCGCCCATTGTAATCCTTTTACACGGTCCGAACCATATCCGTCTACTTGCGCGTCTACTTCTACCGACAACTGGGCTTCTGCATCAGACGGTTCTGCTGCGCTCAGGCCCATTTGGTTAACAGCATCCGTAATGCGCGAAAGCAGTACTGCATTTTCTTCTCCACGTACCACCGTAATTACCTTGACAGCTGCTAAGCGGTCGTTGTACAGTTTTTTATACGTTTCAAAACGCTGAGTTTCATATCCTTCATGTTCTTGGCTGAGGAATATATATAAATCCTGCACTATATTACGTTTGGCAATAAGCGGCTGCATCGCAAAGGCAGCGCGTAGTCCGGCAAACTTATCTTCATTGGCCTGCAATTGCGTAGCGAGCGCCCCCAGCCGGGCATCTAACTCATTGGCCGGGCCCTGCAATACTTTCTCTGCCGCCTGGCGTTTCAACACGGCCAGGGCAAAATAATGTTTAGCATTTTTAACGCTTTTATCACGCCATACTTTTCCTGTTTTGGCATTGGCAAGTACATCCTCTAATTGCGCTACCATATTGGCATCCGGCACATTAATTTCAATGTTTTGGCGCATATTGGCCAACGCGTTTTCAGCGGCCACCGTTTTATTGTCCCCCTCCCCGGCTACCACATAGTACACGTGCGGGTCATATTTACCGATTTGGTAACTGACCGTATTCTTATTCAAACCTGAGCAGGCACAAAGCCCCAGGCTGCAAAGCAAAATAACTGTTTTTTTCACCTTTCCCTCACTTGGCCGTACGGTGGTGTAGGTATACACGTCCCCCGACCGGAACTGACACTTTTTCAAAAATATACTCCCCTACTATCTTACCATATCCATTACGCAAACGTAGCGTAATATCCTGCTGTCCCGCCGGAACATAAAACCGGACTATCCTAAATTGTGCCGGCAGCGTAAACCACTGGCGGGTATCTGCTTTCTCAGTCAAAGCACCTAAAAAGCTGACAAACATTTCTGCTAACATCCCCGCATTAGAATCCTTGGCCGCTTGGGTGACCGCATGATTGGCTTGCACAGTGGCCACACGTTTGGCAGCCGCCCGTACCGCCATACGGAACAGCGTGGCTCTTTCCTTTTCCTTTAAATCTGATTCGGCTGCCGCAGACACATCCCCTAACAACCGGGTCGGATAAATTTCTCCTTGGGCGGTTACCGCTTCTGAGGATTGTATTTCAAACGGTTGAAGTTCCAATACCGGATAGGCCAACGTAACGGCATTACCCAGCAGCCCTGCAGAAATGGCATTTCTGACGGATGGATCTATATGTGCATCTCCCTCCATTGGGTCATTGATCCACAGCCACACATCCCCCCACGCAACTTGGAAGGTTTGGCTTTTCTTCAACGGTGCTACCCCATTGGCGTGCACGATAACCACTTCCCCGTACCCGGCAGGCAAAGCAGGCAACGAAAGCGCCTGCACCTCGGTGGGGTTTACCTGTGCTGCACGCGTGCGGACAATGCGGGCATCATCCAACTTACCCGCCGACTCAAACACCAAGCTCATAAAATATTGTATAAAAGCCTCTGTGTTCTGTCCGGATGATTTACGGCGTACGGAATGGTCCAAATAATAAGCAGCACGGTTTGCTTCTACCAAGGCTCCGCGAATATCACCGACTGATAAAAAATTCATCGCCCGGTAGTAATAAGTCAGCGCGCGTTCATAGGCAGCTGGACGGTAAGAAACGGTTAAATCATTAATGAAATATTGGGCCGCATGGGCCGACACGCTTTTGGTAAATAATTCTTCTATGCGGTCCTGCGCTGCAGCCAGGCGGGCATCACTCTGCGCATATTGTCCGCCGTCGTGCAACACCGCCGCAGTGTCTAATTGGTACAAAAGGCGGTCGCGCTCCTTGTATTCTGTTTTTTGGGCAGTTTCCAAACGTTGCTGGGCCGCTCCAAATTCTCCGGCAGCTAGCAACTTATTGACATTTTTTTTGTGGCGCAAAGAAGGCGCGCCGCACGCGCAGCAGCACATCAGTACCGCCAGCAGCAGTGCAAAGGAGCGCGCCTGTTTCATAGAACTTACCAGCTGACTTTGCTATGTTTTACGTATTTTTTAATCTTCTTTTGGCCGTTCCAAACGATTTGGTTAGTTTCAATGTTAATCAGTTTCATATTGACCTGATAATACACGACGGCCTTGGCACTTTGCGAATCTACAATGGAGTTAAGCACGCCTGAGAGCATAAAATCCGCACCGATTTCCCGTCCAAATGCCTTGCGGGTTTCCTCAGAAGCAAATTCATCCTGCTCTAAACGTTCCTGGCGCAGTTCGCCTCTTTCGTCCTTGCTGGCCACAAATTCCACTTTGCCGGAATTAATCAGCGCGCGTTCCATTTCCTCTACGAAGGTAGAAGTATTGATATGCTCCATGGTCTCGTTTTTGACCGTACCCACGATAACCACCGGCTCTTTGCCTGATTTGGCAACCGCTTTATTGTACCAGCCGCCATTGAGGCATTCGTTAATCATTTCCTCGGCCACTAATTGGGAATCCGTGTCATTCCAGCGGCCACTGATGTCTTTTACTTCTGAGCTGTTAATGCGGTTTACTTTGGTAGCACACGCAAATAACAACGGTAAGACGAGCAAACTAATGGCTAGTTTCTTCATAGTTTCTCCTTAAATTAAGATAAGCTGCCTGCCGGATAAAGCCCGGGGCGGCTCCGTCTTTTACGGATACCTTTATATTGTATCAAAACCACGCCAAAAATCCTACCGTTTTTGATATCCGGAGAAACGCAGCAAACTAATACATCCAGTCTGTGCCGTCTTCACTATTGGTATAAGACGGACTTGCGGCCCTGGTATCAGCTTTACACAAAGTATTTTGCACGGAAGTTAAATCTGTATTTGCAACTGCACGGCAAAGGCGGAAACCTGGATGCAAGCTAGAATGTTGAAGGTAAATATAATAATTAATCCCGTCCTGCGTTTGGGGACATCCCATCCGTGCACCATATTGGCTGTCTGCTATCCAGCACTGACCCCAGGGAAACGTGCGTGTCTCGCTAACATCAGATACTTCCGTTTCCGTATAAGCAGGTGTATTTATATCTAACTCATCAAAGCGCACAGCGTACTTATTATTTGCCAGTTAATACACTTCCTGCGCATTGGCAATCGCATGTGCTATGGTTTTTAGTTGCATAAAGCGCGCTTTCATAACAGCCTTTGTATACTGTGGTAAGGCAAAACAAGAATTATTTATCAAATAACTTTTCAACCCCAGAGCACAAGAAATGGAAAAGTTTTTAGAGAGTTTCCCGCTCTATCCGACGTTATAAAACACCTACTTCAGTACATGTTGTTCTGGCATTATGACTCAATTCGCTGGCATCCATGATATTTCCCTGCCACCAGGAGCAAACTAGTTTCTTAATAGATACATCGGTTGTTTGCACATTTGTCAAAGCCCAGTCTTGATTGCTCAATTTTTCAATACTGATTTGCGCACCGCCCAGCCAATTATTCCCCGTACTTCCGTCGGAATTATAAACTGTTTCAAGCGTAATACCACAATGTTTGTTCGTACAACCCACATTCCATGCCCCTGCCTTGGGCAAACAATTGAGTTTTGCTGTACAAGGTGTGCCGGGCAATTCAATTGCTAATGCCCCTGTAGCAGTCGTGCCGGTAAAAATGGTCTTTTCAGTAGGGAAACCATTTTCCAACAAGTAGGCATCTATTGCTTGCTTGGCGGAAGCAAACACTCCGTTCACTTCACTAAGTCTGGCTCTTTGTACTGCCTTTGTATACTGCGGCAAAGCAATAGCAGCCAGTATACCAATGATTAAAACAACTACTAACAGCTCTATTAGCGTAAATGCACGTGCACGCGCCATTCCCGAGGCACACCAACTTGTCATCCCCGAAAGCTGGTATCGGGGATCTCGTTTTTTTCTAAGGCTGAGATTGCCGATTACAACATTCGGCAATGACAAAAGGCTCATATTTGCATTTTTCATACACTTCCCTCCTTTTTTCATTCCAACATAAGAAAGTGTAGCAAAAAAAAAAAACAAGTCAAGGGGGTTGTTTGGGTCCAGACACATTTGAGACTAAAAGCCCCGACGAAAAAGGGCTTCAAAAAAATATTTTAAAATATTTTTAAATACAGGAGTTTTTATGACCCGTTTTTACTCAAACAGCAAAAAACAAATCATTCTTAACCGCC
>JAZNWO010000006.1:0-15220 GCA_045593365.1 Candidatus Avelusimicrobium sp. | reverse complement strand
GATACCTTGTTTCTACGGTAGGATTAAATGAGAAAATCATAAAGAAATACATCGAGAAACAAGGTCAAGAAGATTTAGGGCGAACAGGGTACCTGTTCGGATAAAAAGATACCCCCTGCGTGAGCAGGGGGAGTTTCATTTATTGGCATTTTATCTGCCATTGCGTTGCCGCAATATCAAAAAGCAGTAGAAAAAGCGCGCGTAGCGGAAGCCAAAATAATGTTGCAGTCTATGGACCAGGCCCTTTCGTTATGTGCGCTTGAAACTGGTTCCGCGGAGTTCTGTACTTCTGGAAATGTAGAAAATTTTTGGAATTTTTTTACTCCGCCTACCCCTTTAACGGACGATTGTCTAGATACAGAACCTTGTTTTAAAACAAAAGATTGGGAGTATTGGGTGGATGACGTAGCATACGCGGGGCGTGTAAAAAATGGAGAATTGATAGGATATTTGTTTGTGGGGACGGCGGCTCATGAACCATTAGGCTGTGCGGAGTACGGCCGTCTCGGCTATTATTGCGCCTATATCGGTATGTAAAAAATTAGAATTTTTATGGCGGCGGTGTATTTTAAACTCCGCCAAAGCGGCGGGCGCGGTGCTGATAGATCTCAACGGCTTTTTTGAGCTCATTACCGTCAAAATCCGGCCATAAAACAGGTGTGAAATAAAACTCGCTATACGCTGCCTGCCATAAGAGAAAATTAGACAAGCGCTCCTCGCCCGAGGTACGGATTAGCAGCTCCGGGTCCGGCAATTCTGGCTGATATAAATGCGCGCGGATGTCTTGCAGCGTTACTATTTTTTTCCCGTCTGCTAAAAGCGCATTGACCGCGTGCACGATTTCCTGCTGTGCGCCGTAATTAAGGGCCAAATTGACCGTCAGCCCGGTATTTTGGGCGGTACTCTCTACCAATTTATCTATTTTGGAAAGCAGCTGAGGCGGCAACGGCTCGCGCGCGCCGCTCACCCACAAGCGCAAATTTTGTTTGTCAGCTGACTGCTGATATTCGTCAATGGTTTTGTCTAGTAAATTCATCAGCGTGTCAATTTCTTCTTGCGGGCGGGTCCAGTTTTCAGTAGAAAACGCGTACAGCGTAATAAATTTAATCCCCAGTGCAGGCGCAGCCTCAATGACACGGCGCACGGCCTTGGCTCCTTCGCGGTGTCCGGCAGAGCGCGGCAAATTATGAGCCGCGGCCCAACGGCCGTTTCCGTCCATAATAATAGCTACGTGTTGCGGGGGGAGATTTAGTTTTTCCATATTTATATTTTACCTAATTTGACAGGTGCTTGGCGCAGGGGGAGTTGTTTTTATACAATAGGTATATGCACTTTGTAAAATATCACGGGCTGGGTAATGACTTTGTCATTGCGGATATGTCCAAAAATAATTTTTCTGATTTTACGCGCGTAGCCAAACAAGCCTGCGACCGATGCCGCGGCATTGGTGCAGACGGCCTCGTTTTAGTGTGGCCGATAGATGGCGAAAATGTAAAAATGCGTATTTTTAATTCCGATGGAAGCGAGGCGGAAATGTGCGGCAATGTGTCGCGCTGCGTGCCGCTTTTTTGGAAAGAGTCGGGCTATTTGACATCTAATCGCCTGACCTTGCATACGCTGGCCGGGCCGATTATTACCGAAATTATGGATTTGGAAAAGGACCTTGTGTGCGTAGATATGGGTGTGCCGCGTTTGACACGCGGAGAAATCCCGGTAGCCGGTAATCCGTTAGAAAAAGCTATTGGTATTTCTCTGCAAGCTGCCGGACAAACTTGGACAGGAACGGCAGTATCTATGGGCAATCCGCACTTTGTGATTTTTGTAGAGGATATAGAAAAAATTAATTTACCTGTAGTCGGTCCTGCACTGGAAACACACGCCGATTTTCCGCGCAAAACCAATGTGGAATTTGTGCAAAAGCTGGATGATAGTACCTTACGTATGAGGGTATGGGAGCGTGGTGTCGGAATTACACAAGCGTGCGGAACGGGTGCGTGTGCAGCCTTGGTGGCGGCCGTGTTAAATGGAAAAATTGCCGAACAAGCCCGTATAATTTTGGATGGCGGCGAGCTGAAAATTACGTGGCTAGAGCGCGGTCATGTGTTGATGACAGGTCCGGCACAAAAAGTGTTTGAAGGGGATTACATTTTATGACGCTGATGAACGAAAATTATTTGAATTTACAGGGCAGCTATTTATTTGCTGAAGTAGCGCGTCGAACGGCTGCGTTTAAGACAGCCCACCCAGAGGCGCAAGTGATTAGTTTGGGTATTGGTGATGTAAGCCAGCCGCTTGTGCCCGCCGTAGTGGATGCGATGAAAAAAGCGTGCGAGGAAATGGGCCACGCCGAAACCTTCCGCGGGTATGGTCCCTATGAAGGATATGATTTCTTGCGTGAAGCTATTGCCAAGTACGATTACCAAGCGCGTCACATAGATATTGCTGCTGATGAAATTTTTGTTAGTGACGGAGCCAAAAGCGATGTGGCCAATTTCCAAGAATTATTTTCCGCAGACGCACGCGTGGCTCTGCAAGACCCGGTGTATCCCGTTTATTTGGATACCAATGTCATGGCCGGGCGCAGCGGTACGTGCAAAAACGGACAATTTGAAAATATTATTTATTTACGCTGTACGGCTGAAAATAATTTTGCACCGGAATTGCCTCAAGAACACGCTGACTTAGTTTATCTTTGTTCTCCGAACAACCCGACGGGAATGGCTTTGACCCGTACGCAGCTGCAAACCTGGGTGGACTGGGCCATACAAGAAAAGGCTGTTATTTTGTTTGACTCGGCGTATGAAGCGTTTATCCGCGGGGAAAATTTGCCGCACAGTATTTTTGAAATTCCGGGTGCGAAGAAATGTGCAATAGAATTCCGTTCTTTCTCCAAAACGGCGGGCTTTACCGGTACGCGTTGCGCTTACTGTGTGGTACCGCGTGAGTTAATCATTTATGATAAATCAGGCACTACACACGCTGTGCGTGATTTGTGGCTGCGCCGGCAAAGTACCAAATTTAATGGCGTGTCGTATATCGTACAGCGCGGTGCAGAGGCCGTTTTTTCACCGCAAGGCCAAGTGCAAACACGTAAAGTAATTGACGGGTATTTGAAAAATGCCCGCGTGATTTTATGTGCTGCACAAGCTGCTGGCCTGACTGCTTACGGCGGAGAAAATGCCCCATACCTTTGGCTAAAAACGCCGCGGGGTATCACTTCTTGGGAATTTTTTGATATGATGTTAAGTAAGTTGCAGATTGTCGGTACACCGGGGGCAGGTTTCGGCCTCTCTGGCGAAGGATATTTTAGATTAACGGCCTTTAATACGCCGCAGTTAACCCAAGTGGCTGCGCAACGCTTGGCCGGACTTTGAAAAAGGAGTTATTATGAAACAAAAAGGTTTTAGCTTGATTGAATTATTGGTGGTAGTATTGATTATCGGTGTTTTATCCAGTATTGCCCTACCCAGTTACACCCGCAGCGTGGAAAAGAGCCGCGCCACGGAAGCTATGCAGCTCATTAAGGCTTTTAACGAAGCTATTTATACGTATTTTGCCGAAAGAAATACTTGTCCGACTAAATTGAGTAAGCTGTTAGTGTCTGTGCAAGGAACGACCCTTTCCGATGCTAAGATACAAGCCAAGTATTTTACTTACGATATAGGCAGCACGGAAACAGCTAAAATACCCGGAACAGATTGTTACGGTGTGCTGGCACAACGGCAAGGAAGTGGGCTTTCCTATAAAATATGGAATCCTTACCAGGCAGAGGCATCTACTAAGAAACGCAACCTGCAATGTGACGGTTCTACTGCTAAGGACATAACAATTTGTAAGGCACTTGGCATTTATAGACAAGATCCTTCGGAACCTTCAATAGATTGATAATTAGTATTCTATATACATCAGTAAATAACCGCTACTAAACGAAATTTCGCTTTGGTTGGCGGTTATTTCATTAGATAAAGTGCGCCCGATGTGGCGGGTATTCCAATTTTCATTTGTTACGCAGTATTTAACTCCTTTGAGCGTAACAGCACGGCAAGGGGAAAGAGGAATAAAGCTGCAGCGGGCAGTTTTGCGGGCGGAAAATTTTCTCCCTTTTGTTAATGGAAATAAGCTCCAGTTTTTACCGCGGACTTGAATATTTAAATTTTTTGTATAAGGACGAAGAGCTAAGATATTACCCAATGTAAAATCCAACCGTCCGCCTGTCGCTCCCACAATGATACAAGTATCAAAATGTTGGGCAGTTATCCAATCTAGGGCTTTTTCTAAATCAGTATTGTCCTGGCGTGGAACAGTAATAAAAGCCGTTTGTCTTAATGTGCAGCGTGTGCGGGGGAAAACAGAATCTAAATCCCCGATAACAGCATCCGGAGTAATTCCTGCTGCCAAAGCAGCATTGGCTCCACCGTCGGCAGCCAATACAAAATCTGCCTGGCGGGTTAATTGTTTAAGCCATGGTCCAGTCTCGGGACTATTGCAAATCAGTAGAATTTTTGACATAGCGTATTTGTCCGGTTTGGCGTTTTGCTAGCAGAATAATTATTCCAGTTAATACACCCGTGTAAAATGCATCAATTTGCGACCAGAAGGTATTTAATGGCAAGCATTTCCATACAGTCATAACGGCTGCACTGCTCAGCGCACTGGCAACAAATAAATTATCGCTGATACGCTTGGGATAAATATAGCCCATTAAAATAGGAGCCAGCAAACACGCAGAAAAGTAGGACCCCAATGTAAGCCAAATTTCTTTAAAACTCCCGTTAAAAAATTGGGCTACAACAGCTGACAAAATTCCTACCAACAATAAAGCAACCCGGTTGGAAAGTACTATATTTTTAAAGCGTGTGCGTAACAAGTCAAAACTTAATGTATTAGAGGCAATAAATAAAAAAGAATTAAGCGTAGATAAAATAATAGCTAAAATCCCCGCAATAAAAAATCCTTTTAAACCGACTGGCAATAGTTGGACGGAATAAAAAAAGTAGGCTTCGGCCGGTTCTGCGTGCGGCAATACTGCGCGTGCATACAAAGAACCCGCTGTAGTACAGAAGTCAAAGCAAACCCAAATCAGCGTAGAAATTAAAATACCTTTTTTGACCACAGCTGGACTTTTGGCGGCAAAACAGCGCTGGTAAAAACTGGGGTCAATAAGTGTAGCCAGCGCAATAAACCCCCAGATGAGGGTGTTTAACAAACTGGTGCCGCCTGTTAAACTAAAATGTGTGGCAGGCAAATTGGCTTTCAAGAAAGGCAGACCACCAAAAATGTGCAGGGAAAATAATACCACAAGCAACACAGAGGTGCACATTACAAAAAATTGTACGACATCGGAAAACACAACGGCTTTAAAGCCGCCCCACGCAGTGTAAGCTGCAGTGAGAAGTACTCCGATAATCATACCTTGCCATACGGTTAGTCCGAAAATCATATTTAAAAATAATCCCAAACTAAGTACGTATGCCACGGGCATCATATATAACAAGGTGAATACGGCGGCTACTTTACCTGCTTTTGGGCCGAACATTTGCTCAGCTAAATCTGGCAGTGTGACGGAATTATATTTGGCAATTTTGTCCACAATAAAGAAAGCAAAAATCAAATAAACTACATACCAGAAACATCCCTGTGTTACAAAATTATAAATTCCATAATTAAAGGTAATTTCATTGACTCCGAAAATGCCGCCATACCACGTGGCAACCAAGGTTGCTACAAATAATGGCAGGGTCAGTTGGCGGCCCATAAGCAGGTAGTCCAATGCTTTGCTTTTGGAATATTTTTTGCGGTAATTGCCATACAGTGCAGCGACCAACGTAACAGCCAGTACCAGCGTGAACACCACCCAATCGGTGACAGTCAGATAAGAAATAATAGTTAGTTTAGGTTGCATCATACTAAAGGCCTCCGAATAGGCCCTCTTATTCTACCAAATATAATAGGCCGGTATCAGTAGCAGTAGCGACATAATAATCAAAATAATTTCAAGCCGCATAAACCACTTGACCCATGCAGTATACGAAATTCCGGCCAGTGCCAAGGCACCGATAGTGACAGGAGCGGTGGGCAGAATGGGATTGCCCCATCCATCACCAAATTGGAATGCCAAAATAACTGTTTGGCGCGATACGTGCAGCAAATCACCCAACGGTACCATAATGGGCATAGTAAGCACAGCTTGTCCCGAGCCTGACGCCACAAAGAAATTGAGCACTGCCTGCACAAAAAACATAGCTTGCGAGGCGATAATTGGATGCATACCGCCCAGCCCTTGCGTCATCGCGTGCAAAAAAGTATCCAATATATGTCCGTTTGTTGCAATGATAACGATAGAACGTGCCAAAGCCATGAGCAAGCAAATACTTATCATATTTTTGGAACCGTCTAAAATGGCATCGGTTGTTTCGGTAAGTGTCAATTTCCCAAAGTAAGCCGCAGCCACCGTGACCCCTAAAAATACGGCGGCAATTTCGGTCATATACCATTGGTATCGGATTACACCGTAAAACAATAGCCCCATGCCCACGCCAAAGCTTAATAAAACTAGTTTATGCGCGTGGGTGAGGTGAAAAGACTCATCTACCACTACATCGTTAATAATGTTTAATTCCGCGCGGCGGTCAATATCTAATTTGGCAGTTAAACTTTTGCTGGGGTGCTTGCGGACTTTTTCGCCATAGCAGGTAAAAAATCCAGCCACCACTGATGTAAAAATAAACCACACTACCAAACGGTATTGCCACCCGGAATACATCGGCAATTGCGCAATTGTCTGGGCAATTCCGACGGTAAACGGATTAACAAAGGCCGAAGAAAACCCGGTAAACGCACCGATAAACGGAATGGACATACCCACTACCGTATCATACCCCAGCGACAGGGCAAGCGGGATAAAAATAGGGATGAATATAAGTGTTTCCTCTTCCATACCAAATAACGCTCCGCACAAGGAAAACAGAAAAATACACATCGGAATAAATAAAATACGCTGGCGCGGATGATGAGAGAAATAAAAACTAACCTTTTTAATTACAGTATTCACCGCACCCGTACGCTCAATAACCGTAAACAGCATACCGACCACCAAAATAAATGCAATAATCGGAGCGCATTGGCTAAAACCTTCTATCGGTGCTTGCAGGGCCTGGCCGATGCCTTGCGGGGCGCTTGCTACTGGGTGGAAAGAATTTGCTACCGCAATGGTTTGTCCGTTTTGTTCTACGCGGTCATATTCTCCGGCGGGGACTACCCAGGTCAGGGCCGCGACAATTAACATCAGACAGAATATTAAGAAGTAAGTGTTGCAGAACTTCTTTAAGATATGCTTCATTTTTGTTTTCCTCTTTAATAAAAGCTTCCCGCCGGCTCAAACAAAATAAAATGCGGCGGGAAACAAACAGTTTATTGCCAGTGCATAAAATACGGCGGTACAAGTGCGGCAAAAGACAACAGATACATAATAATCAAAAGTGGCAAGAGCCATTTGAGCCATTTGGAGAATGCAATATGTGCAAATCCAATGGCACCTAGTGTAACCGGGTCGGTGGGGAAAATCATATTGAGCCAGCTGCCGCCCAGCTGGAACGATAAGACCATGGTCTGGCGCGTAATGCCGATTAAATCAGCCAGCGGGGCCAAAATCGGCATGGTCAGTACGGCTTTGCTGGAACCGGACGGAATGAAAAAGTCAATGACCGTCTGGAGCATCATAGCCGCCCAAGACGCGCAAATCGGGTGTAATTTGGAAATTCCTTTAGACATAAAATCCAATAAGGTGTCTAAAATTTGTCCGTTTTGGGCGATAATCACAATCGCTTGTGCAAAGCATAAGGTAATGGCAATAGAGGCCATACCGCGCACCCCTTCAAAGAAACTATCCGTGGCTTGCGTCATATTCAGCCCGCCGAAAATGGCGGCCGCTAGTCCAATCCCCAAGAATAGCGCGGCAATTTCAGTAATGTACCAGCCCTCGGCTTCTAAGTGCAAAAGAGTCATTACATCTAGCCCGGTCAGGTTATTGATAAACGCACATACCTGCGGTTTAAGCACGCCTAAAATCAGCATTACCATACCAAGCCCGAAGGAAATCAGTACCATTTTTTGGCGCAAAGTGATTTTACTGCCTTCTTCATTGATGCCTAGTTCGTGACGTTTAAGTTGGTCGTATTCATAGGTCACGCTTTTAGTCGGGTCTTTTTGGATGCGGTGCGCGTAAATCATAAAATAGACAATCACTACCGACGTACAAACAGCCCAGATCAGCACGCGGTACCCAAGACCTGAATAAAGCGGAACCTGTGCGATGCCTTGTGCAATTCCGACCGTAAAAGGATTGGTAAATGCGGCGGCAAATCCTACGCCTGCACCCACAAACGGAATAGCGGTACCGATAGCAGAGTCATAGCCCAAAGACAGTGCGAGGGGGATTAAAATAGGAATGAAAATAAGTGTCTCTTCGCACATTCCGAATGTAGCCCCGCACAAAGAAAACAGCGTCAGCCCGACTGGAATAAACAGAAATTTAAATTTCGGATTGCGGCCAAAAAATTGGCTGGCTTCTTTAATGCCGGCGGTAATGGCACCTGTTTTTTCAATAATAGCCAGCACTCCGCCAATGAGCAGTAAAAATGCAATAATCAGCGCGGTATTTTCAAATCCTTTCACGGGGGCTTTGAGCACGTCAAAAAGTCCTTGCGGGTTAGACGCTACGGCGTGATAAGTACCAGGTTGCACCACTTCGCGTCCGTCAGAAAGCACGCGGTCATACGCGCCACTTGGGACAATCCATGTCATAATGGTTACCAAGAGAATAATGGAAAAAATAATTCCCAAGGTATTGAGTTGCGGCAACTTAAAACTCCATTTTTTCATTTCTGTTTCATTCTCCGTTCGTACAAAAAAATACGGATTTTTACCTCTGTACCACCCGGCTGTCGGTTGTCCGATACCATAGGGCCCTGTAGGGTTGGCGCAAGCGCCAAAAAGTACAAAAATAAAAATCCGTCTTTATTATTTTACAAAATATGGGGGAATGTTTACGTGGAAATTTACCGCAGGGAAAGTGCTTGGCAATAAAAGCGTATGTTTTTTGAAAAAATGCAAGTGGCTTTTTTGATTATTTTTCTCGTCGGATAGAAAAGTTTTACTTGTTTTTTTTTTTTGATATGATATAATGTGTGAGTGGTGAAAAGAAGTCGTCATCCTCAAGGTTGTAGTTGAGGATATTCCGCTGATTATGTTGTTTAGTAAATAAGGAAAACACCTTATTATTAAACGACCAGTCAGACGAAGAGCCCCGATAAAGGCACTCGGGGATGACGGTTAATTAATAACAACGAGGTGCTGAGCAGAAACACCTCAGCACGATATAAAATAAAACAGGAGGAAATATGAGAAATAAAAAAGCATTCACGTTAATTGAATTATTAGTGGTTGTATTAATCATCGGCATATTATCGGCTATTGCGTTGCCGCAATACCAAAAAGCAGTATTAAAAAGCCGGGTAGTTGGGGCTTTGCCTAATGTTAAATATTTGATAGACCAAGTAGAAATATATCGCTTGGCTAATGGAGAATATCCTCCAGATCAATTAAAGGATGTAATGGATGTAGCTCTTTCTTCTTGCTCCGGTGGAAATGGAGGAAGATATTTGTGCAAGAATTACGGCATAGACTATGAAGGATTTGACCCTTCTAATCCATATGTGCGTGTGTGTTTCCCTGATTGTTCGGAAACGACTACACACACAATGATTTTACATTATGGTTTGAAATCACAAAGCCGAGGATGCAGCAGTTCTATTGGTTTCTGTAAACTAATAAAAGGTATCTGGCAAGATTAAAAATACCCTGTATATAACAGGGTATTTTGTAAGTGGCAGATAAGTTGCTAGAAATACAAGTCTCTTTTGCCGCTTTTTATCTTGGCTAAATTACCGTCAATGAGTTTGCGAATGGCACTGCCTTCTGCAAAAGTTTCTTTGGCGGTGCTGTTAATCAGCGCATAGCCCTTTTCCTTGAGCGGGGCCGGAGCAAAATCTTCCAGATATTCCGCAAAAGTAAACATGGCGTTAGGCAAACAATGCGTTTTAATCAATCCGGGTTTGGCCATATCCATAAAGTCTTTGCCCACGCGGCCCAAGCGGTAGCAGCCTGTACAAAAAGACGGCATATGTTTGGCATCCACTACCGCATCAATCACTTCGGCCAAGGTGCGCTCATCGGTCAGCGTAAATTGGCTGCCGTTGTCTTTATCATAGGAATAACCGCCCGGATTGACGCGTGAGGCAGCGGAAATCTGTGATACACCCAGTTCCAAACAGGCATTGCGCATTTCCGGTTTTTCACGGGTACTTAAAATAATGCCCGTATACGGAACAGCCAGGCGCAAAATAGCAATAATTTTTTTGAAATCGGTATCCGACGGCATAAATGGCGGGTGCAAGCTAAATTCGGACCCTTCGGCCGGCTCAATGCGCGGCACGGAAATGGTATGCGGACCTACCCCGTAGGTGCGGTCTAAATGGAAACTGTGTTCTAGGGTGGCCAGCACTTCGTATTTATAGTCATACAAACCGAATAAGGGGCCGATGCCCACGTCATTCATGCCTGCTTGCAAAGCACGGTCCATGACGTCTAGGCGGAATTGATAATCGGCTTTTTTGCCTGCTAAGTGCAATTTTTTATAAGTTTCTTTGTGATAGGTTTCTTGGAATACTTGGAATGTACCAATGCCACATTTTTTCAGTTCGGCAAATTCTTCCAAAGTTAGCGGAGCGATGTTTACATTGACGCGGCGAATGGTTTGCCCGTTCCATTTGGTATCATAAATGGCTTTAATACTATCATAGACGTACTGTAAGCCGCCGCCTGGATAGGCTTCACCCGCGACCATCAAAATGCGTTTGTGGCCTTGTTGCAAGAGTGCGGTGACTTCTTGATTGATTTCGTCCACGGTGCTGGCGTGGCGTTTAAGCGTTTTATTACTGCAGCGAAAAGCACAGTACACACATTCATTGGTACAAATGTTAGAGATATAAAGCGGGGCAAATAAAACAATGCGGTTGCCGTAAATGGCTTCCTTGACGTATTTGGCGGCATCAAAAATCTGTTGCAACAGTTTTTCATCTGTTACGTTTAACAATACGGCCGCTTCCTCCAGCGTAATGCCGCGGAGCTCTTTTGCCTTATTTAAAATTCCCGTCACCTCGGCGTCCGTATGGGACTTGGCTTTTTCCAAGGTTCGTTGCAGTTTTTCGTCATCTATAATCATAAACATATTTTATCACTTTTGGCACAATCTAAGTGGCAAGAAAAATAATTAATTGCCTGCATTGGTATCATTTTGATATACTCTTTTGGGTTGAGGAGGGAAATATGCCTAGATTTTTACGCCGCTTTTTAAGCATTTTTATTTTAAACCGCGAAGAACGCCACCGTTTTGCCAATACCTGGGGCCGCACACGCAATTTTGGTAAGAATAACCGCATTATTTATGTTGATCCGGACGGAACAGAGAGGGAGGTTTCTGCTTCCTCAGTGGTACCGGGAGTGAATTTGGTATTTGAAGGAAACAATAATGTGTTACGCCTTCACAAACCTTTTCACTTTGAATACTGCGATATGACTCTGCGTGAGAACGAAACAGCTGAATTTCAAGCCACGCGTTACCGCATTGGCCGGGCTAATTTTTGTCTGTCTCCCGGAAAGAGTTGCAAACTAACCGTTGGAAAAGATTTTAGCTGTATGGGGGGATTTCAAATTGCGGGGTTTGATGAAGATTGTTTGTCGGTTACGATTGGCGAAGATTGTATGTTTAGTTACGGGGTAGCTATCCGGGCCAGTGACGGACACACGTTACTGGATGCCCAGACAAAAAAAGTGCTTAATCCCGGACAGGATATATACATTGGCAACCATGTGTGGGCCGGGATGCACACCTGTTTTTTGAAGGGAGCCCGGGTGCCGGATGATTGTGTGGTAGGTGCCCAGTCCATTGTCACGCGTGCTTTTACGCAGCCTAACCGGATCTTGGTAGGATCTCCGGCACGGGAACTAAAAGACAAACAACCTATTACCTGGGACCGGCGGCCTGTGACAGCTTATTTGCTTGAAACCAAATCACAGACCGATTCTTTGCAGCATTAGCATTTTGGTCCGTGATGGAAAAGCGATGCCTTGACAAAACGGCTAAAAGTGTTATACTTTAGATATATTCTTGCTGGTATGTACCACAAAGGAGATTACTTATGTACAAGAAAATGATTTTAAAAGCAGGACTTTTAGGCGTGCTCATTAGTATGTCGGGCAGCCTGTTCGCGGCCTCTGCCTTGCAAAAAGCACTGGAAACAGCCATTGCGCAGAGTCAGGAGAGCCAAATTTGCTGTTTGCCTGTTTTGGAAACTGTAAAAGGCGGAAAACAGCTGAGCTATTGTTACTTTGCTGATAAGGACGGATATGTGGCGGCCCGCATTGACGATGACAACGTGCGTGACCGGGTAGATGCCAATTGGCAGGAATATCCAGTATGCCAAGACAAATGGTGTACTTTTTCAAGAGGGACTGCCCGTGACAAACGCTATTATCGGACCAACAAACAAGGACGGATTTTGCAAGAAAATGACAAGAAATTTGCGCAGGACCACGTGGGTTTCTTAAAGGATCAAGAGGGACAACAGGTGGCAGCGGGCGGTTTGGCTTGGATAGGAGCAAAAGAACCGGACCAGTGTGTCATTGGTAAAAACTTTAATGTGGAATTATTAAGCCCGCTCTGTGCTATGAAGTCAGAAGGAGGCAAGAACTTGTCTTATCCATCTGATCCGAAAGATGTAATTCGTGCTTTGGTTAACGGAGACTACGAAAGCTATGTGTTGTTCTATATAGAGAAATCCATTAACCAAGTAACCGGAGTGCTGGATAAAAAGTATATTCCGTCTTTTATGGAAAGTGACTTCAACGTAAAACTGAACGTGTGCCCCGAGAATGATAGTAATGGAGCCGTTTTCTATAGACTTGGTTACCAAATTCCGGCACAATAGTAAAGCGCTAGTATTTCTTATTTTTCAAGTTCCCTGTATATATGTACGGGGAATTTTTTTTGAACCTTTTTGATTGGGGTTTTTAGTCTCAAAAGTGTCTGAACCCAAACACAGGCCTTGACTTGTTTTTTTTTTTTGCTATAATTTTATTGTTGGAATATCAAAAAAGGAGAGAAAAAATGTCTAAGTTATTTAGTTTTAAAGGAAGATTATCTAGGTGGGACTATTGTATGGGAACTGTTCTGTTATACATAATCCTTTTGTGTTTGATTTTGTTGCCTTGGATATTGATATACCTCAGCCCTGATATGGTGGATATGATGGGGATATCTATTTTGTTGGCAGGAGTGGGGTGTATGATTGTTACGCTATGCCTGTTCTCACTAACAGTCAGACGATTGCACGATGCGGATTTATCAGGTTTGATTTCGCTGATATTGTTGACGGGAGTAGGACAAATTCTTTGTCTTATTTTATGGTTTTATCCCGGTACGAAAGGGGCAAATAAATACGGACCGGATCCCCTAGCCGAGGAATAAATTGTACAAAAACAGCCCCGCTTTTGGCGGGGCTGTTTGGTGTTGTCCAAATTTTACGGTCTGATTTTATCCATCATACGGGCAAACGGAATCGTTTCGCGCACGTGTTGCAAACCGCAAACCCAGCGCACCATCCGTTCAATGCCCATACCAAAACCGGAGTGGGGGACTGAACCGTATTTGCGTAAATCCAAATACCAATCGTATCCGGCGGGGTCAAGGCCACTTTCTTTCATGCGGCGCACGAGGGTATCATAATCATCCTCACGCTGGCTGCCGCCGATAATTTCGCCCGCGCCTTCCGGCCCAATGACGTCCACCGCCAAAACGACCTTGGGATTTTTGGGGTCTTGCTTCATATAAAAGGCTTTAATGGCGGTCGGGTAGCGGTGAATCATAATAGGCGTGTCGTAATCCTCACCAAGCAAGGTTTCCTCGTCGCCCCCGATATCGCCTCCCCACGGAGTGTTATTGCCTTTCTTATGTAAAATTTCAATAGCGTCCGTATAATCAATGCGCGGAAATTTCTTTTCTACGGTAGCTTGTAATTTGGTAGTGTCTCGTTCTAATATTTTCAGTTCCGCGGCGCGGTTTTTCAAAACTTGCGCAACAATATATTTAATAAAATCTTCCGCAAGGTCCATATTGTCATCTAAATCGTTGTAGGCCACTTCCGGCTCCACCATCCAAAATTCCGTCAAGTGGCGGCGGGTTTTGGATTTTTCCGCGCGGAAAGTCGGTCCAAAACAATAGGTACGCCCCAACGCCATAGCGGAGGCTTCACCGTATAATTGTCCGCTTTGGCTTAAAAAAGCTTTTTCGCCGAAGTAATCGGTTTCAAATAAGGTACTTTTGCCCTCGCACGCGGCGGGGGTCAAAATGGGGGAGTCTGACAAGATAAATCCATTTTTATGCAGATATTCGCGGATAGCAAAAATGATCTCATCGCGAATTTTCAAAATGGCATTTTGTTTGGCCGAGCGCAACCACAAGTGGCGGTTGTGCATCAAAAATTCCGGACCGTGTTCTTTGGGGGAAATAGGATAATCTTTGGCCATTTGCAGCACTTGTAAATCTTTCACACCCATTTCAAAACCGAGCGGCGAGCGTTTATCTTCGCGGATAGTTCCTGTCACAATAATGGAAGATTCTTGTGTCAGTTTATCGGCCAAATCAAAAAGTTCCGGGCTGACCTCGCCTTTGAACATCACACATTGGATAATGCCGCTACCGTCGCGCAGTTGCAAGAAATGCAATTTGCCGCTGGAGCGTTTATTGTAAAGCCACCCTTTTAAAGTGATTTCTTGGCCGACGTACCCGCCGACATCTTTTACCATAATTTTGCTAGACATAAAATTTCCTTTTTAGAAAAAACCCCGCTTGGGCGGGGTCTTAAAGTTTGGACGTGATCGGGATCGAACCGACGACCTCCTCGTTGCGAACGAGGCGCTCTCCCAAACTGAGCTACACGCCCGTAAATTGGATAGTTTCATTATAACATATACGAAATGGAAAAGTAAATTTAGTATGCCTTTTGTTAGAAAAATAAAAAATGTCTTTACCTCTTGACTTGTTTTTTTTTTTTGGTACACTTTTCTTATATTGGAATGAAAAAAGGAGGGAAGTGTATGAAAA
>JAZNWO010000005.1:0-10058 GCA_045593365.1 Candidatus Avelusimicrobium sp. | reverse complement strand
GATATGGAAGATATGCACTCTGTTTGGGTCGCACAATGCTTTAAAGATTTTAGAGGTCTGTTCGTAATCCATAAGATAAGTATATTAAACATATCTATATCTGTCAATGTGTTTGACTATTGGGTTTTATTGGTTATTTCTCTTTGTTCGCTCTTTGTTCACGGGCCTGTTTACGCTTTTCCCACTTGGTTATACTGGCCTTGATAACACGCTCTTTCTTATGTTCAAAGTGTATCAGTTTTTCCCGGGCTTGGCCGCGTACGTACACTTTAATATGTCCGTCCAGCCACTCTTTTGTGCTGGCTTCTTCGTTGGCTTTTATTTCAAATCGGTACTGCTGGCTTCCGGGCTGGGCCTGCTCTTGCTCATATTCGGCTTGCTCTATTTCCTCTATTGCCTTTTCTATAGGCTCACGTATCTGCTGTTTTTGGTAGCGGTTGCCGTCCTCGCTGGGTAAGTTTAACTTCTCCTGTACGGTGCGTAAATTGACAATAAAAAAGCCGTCTTCCTCTATCTGCTGGGTCCTCATCCGGGAAAGAAAAGAAAGGAAGTAGCACAGTTTGGCCGCTTTGGGGTTTAGTTTGAAGTAATACTTGGGTAATGGGGTGTAATACTGAAATAATGCGTTTATGTTTAATTCGTTCCCCACTTCTACAAACGCTACACCGTTTTTACGTTCCCACCGCGTAAATAGCCTAATACTTGTACCACCTGCCCGGCTATTGTTTGTGGTACTAAATTTGATTGGTAAGATGAAATCCTGTAATAACCCCATAGCGGTATCAAATCCACGACGGGCGGCCCGGTCATCCACATACATACCTGTGCTTACTAATTCCTCTAACTGAAATTGTATGACGGTGTTTTTAAGTGTGCCGTTTTCATTAAATACGCCCTGTTTGTTTATCTTTATAAGTAAGAAGTTAAATAACTTTTCCGCTGTGCTGTTGTGCCCGGTTAGCCTGCTTACATCAGGTAACTTTATACTTACAGTGCTGTTTTGGCTCTTGTAATAGAATATAGTACCGCTATGGCTGGATTTAGTTGTTATTTCGTGCTTCATCCGGCTGTTGTGCCCACCGCCTAATATATCTTGTATCAGGTTGGCTTCTTGGCTGGTGGGTAAGTTATAAAACGGTACAATCGGCTGGTTATCTATTATCAGCGGGTTTATAACTTCGTTATTTTGTTTCTTGCTCATAACGCTTCCTTAATCGTTCGGGGTTACAAACATATTAAATACCACATTTGCATAGCCCTCGTGGAAAACAGCGTGTGTGTCTAATATCCGTTGGGCTTCTATAATGCGGTTTTCGTTTAAGTCCTGTTTCTGTACTAGGTGTACTTCTTGGAAAGCAAAATGCAACGCTTCCAGTTCATCCGGGCTTTTGTGTAATTGTTCTAGCCACTTGGTAAGTTGACGTAATCGGGTATTGTAGGTATTTAGTCCCATTTGTATATCTTGCAAGGGTAATACAAGGCGGTCCAGTGCGGCCACGTCCATTTTAACGCCTACCCGGTGGATGTATTCGTTAAATCCCGTAATAAAGTACAAATCCTTTTTAAGTGCCCGGATGTATTCGTTACTGATATGCCCTAGTCCCGTGCCTGCTTTGCTGTTCTTAATGTTACGAAGCGTATATACGAGGTACAGCCAATCATCATTATAGGGGATATTGGGGTGTGCGTTCACTTCTTGCTGGTACATCTCGGCCACTTCCACAAGGTGTAAAGCCTGCGTAAGTGCCGTAATGGTTAAGCGGATGTTGGAAAGTACGGATAACGCCCACTTATTATGTAGATACAGTACATCAAAGGCTTTCTTATAGTCCTGTAAATCCTCGGTGTACTTATCTACCAGTTTAACGCTATGTACCAATGTTTCGTACTTGGTATCATCTAAAAGGGCTTCTATGGGTAGTCTTGCCCGGGCTTGTAACTGCCTGCGGGCAAAATCCGTAAGGGACAATATACCCAATTCCTTGCCTGTCAGTTTGCGGCGGCGTAACAGTGCTTTGACTTCCGGCAATTCTGCCACATCCTCATAGGGTGCTTGGTTAGTTTCCATAAATAGTAAAAATTCCTAACTGGTACTTATTTGGGGTGGTCTTTATGTGGTTATTTTCTACTTCCGCTATCTATAATTAACGGAAGTAGGACCGCTAAAACCTGATTATTGGCCGTTCACATAGTCCTGTAAGTTCTTTTCGCTTACTTTCCACCGTCCGCCTATCTTAACGGCTTTTAGTTTCCCGTCCTTTATGTACTGTAACAACGTGCGGGTAGAAACTTCCAAAATAGGCTCTAACTGCTGTAATGTATAAAGTGTAACAATTTTATGTATAGTTGGTTTCTTCATTTGGTCTTTTCCTCTAATAAAGCGTGGATGAATGAATTAAGGGAAATCCCGGCTTTATCGGCTTTGGCCTTAACCCGGTCATATAAACTTTCCTGTAATACCAGTTGTACGCGGCGTTCCCGTTTCTGCACTACTAACTTATACCCGGCTGGTACTGTAATGTTTTGGTTGGCTAGGTATTTCTTAACAGGTGCACTGCTTGCCTTTTTAGTGGGCTTGCCTTTCTTGGCTGGCTTGGCCGTAACCTTGCCACTTGGCTTGGTTTTAGGTTTCCTCGCTACTGCCTCGCTATTATCAGGCTTGGCTGGTTGCTCTTTGGGTGCACTAAAAAAGGTTGTTGCTACATTCTTAAATGTCTTTTTTGCCATATTGTGTAACCTCTTATGTGTAGTTAAAGTTGTGTAATCCTTTATCCGGCTCTCATCACTTCTTTTGTCAAGTCCATATAATCACTTGCCCCGTTACTATTAGGAGCATACGTAAATATATCCTGCTGGTTTGCTTGTGCCTCTTTCAAGGCCGTACATTCCCGTATCTTGGTATTAAACAACCGCGTACCTAATTTGGCCGCTTCTGCCTTTAATACATCGGCTAGGTCCTTGCTAATAATCGCCCGTCCGTTAAACCGGGTTAGTACAATCCCTTTTACGGTCAATGCTTTGTTGCAATACTCTTTTACCGCTTCTATAGTGTCTTTTATCTGCGTGATACCCTGTAATGAAAATATATCAGCCTGCGCGGGAATAATAACGCTGTGGCTGGCAGTAAGTGCATTGATAGTTAAAATACCCATTGACGGCGGCGTATCAATAAGGATGTAATCATACTTATGTTTAATGCCCTGCAAGGCTTCTTTGAGTTTGTATTCTTTCCCGGTCTTGCTTAATAGTTGGTCTGCCGTGGCAAGTTCGGGCGTGCTTATAATAACATCCCCTTTCACATCGGCTGGGTTAAACTTCCCCTTTAATAAATCAATGGCCGTTACCACTGCGGAATTGGTAGCCCCTAACGCGTAAGTCAGGTTTCCTTGTGCGTCTAGGTCAATGTAAAGCACCTTATAACCTTTCTTTTTCAAGGCCGCACCTAATGCAAGGCAAGATGTGCTTTTCCCCGTACCGCCCTTTTGGTTTGTAATACTTATAATTTCCATTGTGTAACCTCTTTTGCGTTATTTAAGTTACATTATAAAAGTTGTGTAACTTATGCTGTGTAATTAACCGAAAATTGCTTGTGCTACTCTCTCCTCACTGGTGTTCTTTGCACGCTCTATGTGATGACTATAAATCATTGTGGTATTTATGTGTTTATGCCGTAATACCTGTTTGGTTTCCTCAAGCGTTGCACCGTTTAATAGGTTTATCGTGGCCGTCGTATGGCGTAACGAGTGGGCTGTAATACGTTCACTATTTAATCCCGCTTCTACTAAATTGTGTTTGCACAACCCACTAATAGAGTGCGTGGAAAGCCTGCCGCCTTTGCTGTTATTGGATGTGGAAGCAAACAACGGGGCCTGCGGGTTTGTTTCCCCGCGTGCTTGCAAGTAGGACCGTATAGCGTTTTCTACTTGTTGTACTACCTTTACATATTCCGTTTTTTCATCCCGGCCTTTACCCTGTACATATAATACTGTACAATCGCCTACCGTCCGTAAGTCATCTATGTTTGCCCGGCGCACTTCTATAGTCCGTAAGCCGCTTGTTACCATAAGGGAAATAATAGCATAGTCCCGTAATCCGGCAAGGTTGGACGTATCTACCGTTTGTAATAATTTAGCGGCCTGCTTTGTAGTTAGCGGGTCTTTCTTAAAGTCGTTATCCAGTTTGGCCCCTTTAATGTGCTGTGCTATGTTCGGGCAAAATCCCTCTTGCGCGGTCCACTGAAAAAACAATTTAACAGCGGCAAGGTAACTTTTAACCGTGGTAGGTTTGTAATTCGCTTTTAGGTAATCCCTATACTTAATAATATCCGCACGGGTTGGATGTAAAATGTGGTTGTTTAACATCCATTGTAAAAAGTAGTTTATAGCCTTGCGGTAGGCTTCTATGGTGCGCGGGCTGGCTTCAATAAAAGATACCCAGCGCGTAAACAGTTCTTGTGAAAGCACTGCCGGGGCAAGCGGTGTCCCTTGCGGTTGTGTTACTACCAAATTGTGTGCTGTGTTTGTGTTCATATTATGCCCCCTTTTGTTGTGTAACTTTGCTTGTGTATCTTTAATTGTGTAACCTAACTTGTGTAATAAAAGTTGTGTAACCCGGATTGCACAATAATAGTATAATAAACATATTTCAGTTTGTCAAGCATTATTTTCAGTTTATATGGTATTTACTAGCATATTATTTCAGTTTGTTGGGGTGCTTCGCGCGGGGGCACGCGTTCACAGTTATATATGTAGAACATATATAACTATTTTTTTGTACGAACGCGTACATAGAAAATAGGACCTTGCCCCAATCTTGGTAAAAATTGGCTTTGCTGTATTCTTGGTATAGTGTGGAAATGGTAAAAATCGGTAAAACCTTGCCCCTGGCTTGCCGTTGTTTTCTACTCTCTCGGCTTCCTCACGGTTTCATCCGTTCGGTCGCCTCGGCCCGGGCCCGGACTCGGTACGGCTCTTTGCTTCCTCTTTGCTTAACTAGGGATGAAATCCTATCCAAAATCCTATCTATACAGGTACATCCTCATCCGGGCTTTCCCCATACATACTGTATAAGTCGTTTGTATCTTGGCTAGGTGTTACGGTTTCATCATCTAGGAAACAATTAAACATAGGGACAAATTGTAATAATGCTGTTCCTTTGCTTCCGTTACGGCTTTTAAGTATCTTTACTTCAATGGGTACGGGCTGGCCTTTTCGTGCAAGTGCTTCATTATGGGATGTTAGTTCACGTATGCGGGCCGGACGGTTTGTAGCATTATCCCCTTTTTTGTAGTCCATTCCCTCATACTGAAGACCTATCAAAACATCGCTACTGTATTCTATAGCCCCGCTTTCCTTAAAACTGGCTAGGTTTACAGGTGCGGTGTAATTTTCACGGTTAAAGGATGATATGCCTATTACGGGTGTGTTAAAGTCCCGGCTTATTCGTTTTAGTTCCAATACGGCTTTATCCGTGTTTTGTTTGTCAGTGGCTTTTACATCTGCCGGGGCTATGATTTGGATGTAGTCCACAATAACAACCGGGGCACGCTTGTATATACTGGTAAATTCGGCCACTTGTTCCCGTATTTGACTAACACCTACATTCCCTACACCCTCTGTAATAAAAACACGGCTTGCATATTCCCCATTGTAACGGTAAATACATTTGGTAATTAAATCACGTTGTATTTGGTTAGAAGTCGGCCCGGTCAGGCCCTTTAATACGGTCCGGGTAGTTGACGCGTTATAGTACGGCAAAGATTGGTTTAAGGTTTCTTGGTATGTTAAACGGCTTACACTTTTGGCTATCAGTTCACTTTTTGCCATTTCAAGGCTAAATATGAGTACATCTTTACCACTCTTTGCTATTTGGTCCGCAATTTGTAGGCTAAAAGTAGTCTTACCCAATGAAGAAATAGCCCCCACAATGTACAATCCTGCAAACAAGCCGCCGTCTAATAACGTATCTACGGCTGTAAATCCTGTTGGTGTAGGCTCATCCTGTTTGGTTTTAAGGGTATTGTAAAAGTGTTCCATATAGGCAGAAACGGAGTTGTTTTGCCTGTATGCTTCTCTTGTTTCGGTGTTTAACTGTTCGGCTTCTTGGGTTGCCTGTATGGTTTCGGCTTCCAATGCTGTTTTGAAATGCCCCGCGTTTGCTTTATATGCCCCGTTAGCGTCCTTGTACTCTGCGTACAGTGTCTTTGCTTGGGTAAAATGCCAAAACGCGTTTGTAGGCCGATTTTGGGCCTTTAATGCTTGTTGTGCTTTTTGGCCTGCTGTATCATCATCTAATGCCACGATTAGGGGCTGTGTGGGGTTTAAGGTTTCTACTGCCTGCAATAGTGTAGGGATGTTACCTAGTCCACCTAGTCCTACTGCTTCAAAACCTAAATCAATAATGCTCAATGCGTCCAGTTCCCCCTCTACAATGAAAACAGGTTGCGTGGTATTAGTTAGTGCTTCCGGGTTAAACAAGTGTGTCTTCCCCTCTTTCATAATGCGTAAAGGGTTACGGTCATCCGTTGCACGTGCTATGTAACTGTATTTGCTTGTAGGGATAATAAGGCGGTCGCTCGGTACTTTCTTGTCAGCGGTCGGGGAAGTCCAGCCTTTGACAAATCCAACGTTAAAACGGTTTAAGGTGGTTAAACTTATTCCCCTGTGGTAGTTAGTATCTTTCAGGTGCTTGTTAGCCTGCTTAAAGAACGGTGTAAAGTCAGTTTCCGGCTTCGTATCAAGTCCGGCAGGGATTGAGGTTTTTTGAGGTTGTTTCTGCCCGGTCCGGCCTGTTCGGGGTAGGTTATACAGGGCTTCTACACGCTTAAACTGTTCCTGTGGGTCCGTGATATGTTCCAGTTCCCCCACTAGGTCAAAAATATCCCCGCCTTTACCGCACGCGTGGCACTTCCATTTAGTGCCGTTACTGTAGATGTAGAATGCTCCTGTTTTGTTGCGGCCTGTGCCACTGTTACAAATCGGGCAGATATATGCACTTTTCCCCCCGCGTTTGCTTCGTTCGGTCCGGCTGGTTACATAGTCCGTTAAGTACGCTTTGGCTTCCTGTTTGTTCATATAATGCCCCAATGGGTAAAGTGTCCCTGTTTTTCTCTTTCATAGGGATTATGTAGTTATTATACAAACAACCCCACCCGCTGTATTTAGCGGGGTGGTTGGATATTTATATAATCTATTATAAAATCTATTAGGGGTGTTCGCTCGCCTGAAGTTGCACATATTGAAGTCCCCTTTGCACATATTGAAGTCCCCCACTGGTTTAATGGGGTGTTTAAGTCGGTGGCTGGCCCATTTGCACATACTGAAGTCCCCCTGTGGGTGTGTTTTGTGTGGTTTGGTCCGGCCTGTTTGTAGTTGGGCTGGTGTCAATGGATGTGTAATAAAACTTACGTAATTTAAGTTGTGTATAGTAAATTGCACATACTAATGTCCCCTTTTGCTGTGGGGGAAATAAGGGCGTACGTTCGCGCGTGTGCGTGCACGTGGTTGTGTAAGAAAATACCTTGTATAACCGGGCCGGAAACGGTCAGGGTCCGGCTAGGTATTAAACTACTTGATAACCTGCCTAAACTGTTCTACCATATACAGCGGGATGTCGTACAGGTTGCCTGTTTGTTTGTAATCGGCCATAGAAAAGCGTATGGCTGTTTCAGGTTTGTACTGGTCGCAATAGGACTTCAAACTCTTGGCCCGTAAGTTAGTGTTTGCTTTGGCTTCTATCGGTATGATTTTGCCACTATACTGTGCTACAAAGTCAATTTCGGCACGTTCCCCGCTGGACCAATAGTAAGGGAAAACATCCGTCATCCCTTTTAGTTGCTGTAATACGTATTGTTCGGTAAGTGCTCCCTTAAACTCGGTAAATATACTGCTTCCGTCAATAACTGTGTTTGCGTCAAGTTCACTTAATGCACCCAGTAACCCTACATCCGTTATAAATATCTTAAATATATTCAGTTCTTGGTAAGCACTTAACGGCATATATGGTTTAGTAACACGGTGCACTTTGTAAATCAGGCCGCTGTCTTGTAGCCATTCTATAGCGGTTTCGTACTCTTTGGCCCGGGCTCCGTCGCGTATAACACCGTATATAAACTTCTTGTTTTCTTTGGTAAGTTGTGAGGGGATAGAGTGCCACACTTCACGGATACGCTGTGAAACGGTAGCGGGTGGATATTTGGAAAAATCCCCCTCGTATGTTTGCAATAGTTCTTTTTGTAACTGGCGTACACGTTGGTAATCATTCGTCCGGGCAAATTCTGCTACTGCGGCGGGCATACCACCTACATAGAAATACTGTTTTAATAGGTCCGTGTACTTATACGCAAAAGACTTAATCGTTTTGAAATCCCGTTGTAAAAGTAAGTCATACAGTGATTTTTCCCCTACTGCCTGCAAGAACTCCATAAACGATAACGGGTAGAGGTGTAAAAATTCTACTTTACCCACCGGGAAAGAAGTACGCTGATGTATAAATATACCTAGTAAACTGCCTGCCGCTAGGATTGGTTGCTGTGGCAGTTTCTCACAAAAGTATTTCAGGCTGGTTAGTGCTTGGGGACAGGCTTGTATTTCGTCCAATACAAGGAGCGTATCAGGGGTTATTTGATACCCTGCCTTAATAGAAAGTTGTTTCATAATACGGTTTACGTCTAAATCTTCTTCAAATACTCCCCGTGCGTGCGCGTCATCTTCAAAATTGATAATAAACGTGTGCTGAAACGCTAATCTGCCGAACTCCTGCATTAGCCACGTTTTGCCTACTTGTCGGGCCCCTTGCAAGATTAAAGGCTTACGATTAGGGCGTTCTTTCCATTGTTTAAGTTGTTCAAGTGCATTTCTATACATAGGCCATACCTCCCGTTTGACTTATTATATCAATATAATTTAGGTTATGCAACACTTTTACGGACGGAAAAGTGTATTATAATCACACTTTTGTGGACGAATTAGTGTAATACCAAAACACTTTTATGGCCGAATTTGTGTTATTTCCCCTGTACTTCCCCTGCGTTATTAGGTCCGGCACGGTCCCGGTATTGACATATGCCGTAAGTGGGGACAGCCTGCACGCGTTACAAATCCGTAGGACGCGCAAGGTACAATAAGTAGGCAAAAAGGGGGGAAAAGGTAGGACTTTCCCACTAGGATGTAGTAAATTCCCCTGCCTTTTAGGAATTTTAACACAGGTCCGGCCGCGTTTAAGACACCTGTTTTAGCGGTAAAATAGGGTCAAAGGTGGATGTTAATTTTTGATTTGGCGGTTTATAGCGGACTTTTGGGGAAATTTTAGGTGTATAGTGTTATCTTAGTGTGCATTACAAAGCAAAATTTGACACAGCCTTTATTTATCCAGGTATTTCTGTGTGTTACTTCTTACTCTACTGTTATTAGTTGCTTTCCAGTTGTGTGTTGGCCGAAGATGTGCCTAATGTGTTGGTTTCTTCACTTACAGACAGGGACACATTAAAAGTACATCTGCCGTGTAGCATTTCCACATTGTGTAAGGCGTTTCCTATCTACACACACTATAAAATCCAATTAAGTAAATACCCCACCACAATAAATGCGGCTATCAAATACCCTAAAAATAACCCGATTAGTTTCCACGATAACACTTTCTTTAACATCATTATTTCGGGTAGTGATATAGCCGTAATGCTCATTAAAATAACAAGTGCTGTTCCCACAGGTACACTCTTTAACAGTCACGCTTGTACTATCGGCACTACACCTACGTGGTTAGCATAAACGGGTGCACCTATTACAGCGGCAAGTGGCACAGCAAATGGATTAGACGGCCCTAAATACTTCCCAAAAAATTCCACAGGTACATATCCGTGTATAGCGGCCCCTACAATTAAACCCAGTAATACATAGAGTGCTATGCTCTTTAAGGTGTCCCACGCAAAGTAATGCGCGTATTTTACAAGGTCTATTGCTTTTTGCTTTCTAGTTCTTTTACATCCACATCCACAACCGCACGAACAACCTTTTCTAGTAGGTTCGGCAGGAACAAAATCCAAATACTTCTCCAAATGC
>JAZNWO010000004.1:0-16871 GCA_045593365.1 Candidatus Avelusimicrobium sp. | reverse complement strand
GGGACGACAAATCTGTATGTCATCCCCGAGTGTTTCTATCGGGGATCTCCCTTATTGGTTGTATTTATAAGGAAAAGACCTTATTTAATAAAGACACGAAAGCGGGAGATTGCCGAACCCTGCGGGCCGCCAAACACTCGGCAATGACGGCCTTATGTTATTTTTGATTGGTCGTTTTCCGACTGAAAAAACAAGGAAAGTGCTCTTACCCCTTGACTCGTTTTTTTTTTTTAGTAAAGTATGTATAGTCATAAGTTGCAAGATATTATTTTTTGACTTGCCTTGCGCGTAAGCTGCAAGGTTACAAAAAGACAGGAGAATATATGAAAAAAATAATAAACAAAATCATAAATAAGGTCCATCCTGAGAATACGTTACTCAGGATCTCCAACTTCCTGAGCCGTTGCTTTTTTCGCAAGACAATACAAAAGGGAGAGACCCTGAATAACAACACTTCAGGGTGGACTTCTTCTTTAGGTGTGCGGGCATTTACACTCATTGAACTGTTGGTTGTTGTTTTAATTATTGGCATATTAGCCGCCATAGCCCTGCCACAATATCAAAAGGCCGTAATGAAAACGCGTGCAGCTACTATTTTGCCAATACTAGATACTCTTATAAAATCAGAGGAAGTTTATCATTTAGCTAACGAAACAGGCACTTCCGACGCACGCAAACTGGATATTCAAATGCCTGGGAATTGTTCCTTGACAACAGATGAAAATAACGAAGGAACTCACTGGGCCTGCGGAAAAGACTTTCTTGTAAGTCTTTCCGATGACGGTTCTTATGTATGGGCTTTATATTGTCCGGGACACAATACATCTACCGATGCGTGCAAAACAGCCAGGTATATTCAAATAGGTTTTGGAACCTCTTTTTATACTTCAACAAGCTCACGGTATGCTGCTAATTCCCGCCGCTGTTGGAAACCTAACGGGGCAAATGCGCTGGGAGAAAGCATTTGCAAAACCTTAGGAAAACCTATTGCCTGTAGTAATAAAACGTGTTATGAGATAGAATAATTTTTCCTTTGCGGACTCTTTAAGATAAAAAACTTAATTTCAGGGGCGGAAAAAGAAAGTATGTATGCCTTGCATTTGATGTAAAGCATAAAATTTGGTATCATATATATGTAATGCCGAGGTAGCTCAGTGGTAGAGCACTGGTCTGAAAAACCAGGTGTCGACAGTTCGATCCTGTCCCTCGGCATTTCTTTTTCTTATTAAAATCCCTTACTTCTTTGTTGTTCGATTATTCGGATACCTCTGCCCTCCGGGCAAGTTCCTACAGTATACCTCACGCCTAGAATTAAGGGGTTTTACTTTGAAAAAGTGCGCGTGGTTTTGTTTTCGGTTTTTTCATTTACTAAAACTGCTTTTTGTAAAAACCTTTACCAGTTCTTCTAAGCCCGCGCGGTCCACGTCATCAAAGCGCGCCAATATAGGCGAGTCTATATCCAATACACCCCATACACGCCCGCCGACAAGTATAGGAATGACGATTTCACTTTTAGACGCGCTGTCGCACGCAATATGCCCGGCAAATTGGTGAACATCCGGCACGACGAGCGTTCTCTTTTCCGCCACCGCTGTTCCGCAAACCCCTCTACCGAGTGCAATTTCCGTACAGGCGGGTTTCCCCTGAAAGGGCCCCAAACGCAAAACCTCACCGTCTAAAATATAAAACCCGGCCCAATTCAAATCAGGCAACGCATTAAAAATCAGCGCGGATAAATTCGCCGCATTACTCAGCCACCCAAAGCCCGACTGTAAGAGCGCGCGGGCTTGTGCGGATAATTCTTTGTACGTATCTTTTTTCTGCATAAAGTTATTCTAACAAATAACGCACAAAAGGTATTGCGCCCGTATTAAAAAAAGACATACAATTTAAGTAAGTCACAAAGGAGGCGCTATGCCCAGAATAGAAGTAGACGCCAACCGCTGTAAAGCGTGTTACCTATGCGTCAATGCCTGCCCGAAGAAATGCTTGGGCAAATCCGACACAATCAGCAAAAAGGGATATTTCCCTGCTGAAATGAAACACCCCGAAAATTGTATCGGCTGCACGATGTGCTACATGATGTGCCCCGATATTGCCATTACGGTAATCAAGGACTGATTTTATGACCCAAAAAACATTACGAAAAGGAAATGAGGCACTCGCCGAAGGAGCAATCCGCGCCGGAGCGCGTTTTTTTGCCGGCTACCCGATTACGCCGCAAAACGAAGTACCGGAATATATGTCTGCCTATATGGCCGATGCCGGCGGTGCTTTTGTACAGGCGGAAAGCGAAATTGCCGCAATTAATATGGTTTACGGTGCAGCCTCTACCGGCACGCGCAGTATGACTTCTTCTTCTTCCCCCGGAGTAAGCTTAAAACAAGAAGGCATCACTTATTTAGCCAGTGCCGACTTGCCGTGTCTGATTGTCAATGTGATGCGCGGCGGCCCGGGGTTGGGCAGTATTGGCGGCGCGCAGGGTGACTATTTCCAAGCGACCCGCGGTGGCGGCAACGGTGATTATCGTGTAATTGTGCTGGCGCCGAACTCGGTAGAAGAATTAGGCAATTTCCCCAAACTCGGCTTTGAACTGGCGGAAAAATACCGCATACCGTGTATGATTTTGGCCGACGGCATTTTAGGACAAATGATGGAAAGTATGGCCTTTAACTTTAACCCCATTGACCCCAATCAACTAGGTAAATTTGACTGGGCGGTGGATATTGAAAAAGGCGCACGCCCCAAAGCTAAAGTATTTTCCTACAAAGGCGACAATTTAATTGCCGACGTAACCGAGCGTGCCAAACGCTATGGACTCATCGAGAAAACCGAACCGCGCTACGAGGAACGCAATACCGAAGATTGTGACGTCTTACTGGTAGCATACGGTTTATCTTCCCGGGCATGTCTGGAGGCCGTTAACCACGCCAAAGAACAGGGCTTAAAAGTGGGCCTTTTCCGCCCCATTACCTTATGGCCGTTCCCGTCTAAACGCTTGGCCGAACTAGCCGGAAAATGCAAAGCCATTTTAGCGGTTGAACAGAGTTTAGGACAAATGGTGCAAGATGTCAAATTAGCAGTCGGCGACAAAACGCCCGTGTTCTTAAAAGCTTATCCCGCTGGTGGTCAGCCGGAAGGCGCGGCTATTTTGGAAGCGGCACAATCTGCTTTAAGCGGAAAGACAGAGGGTCTGTTTGATTTACAGCGTCATGCCGAAGGTTTTAGCTACGAATGTAAACGCAACCTGTCTTTGGGCGTGCAGGGTGACCGCAAAGGAGGTACCAAATGAGCACGATTTTAGCGCAGAAACCAAAAAGCATGACCGATAAACCCATGCACTATTGCCCCGGCTGCGGACATGGTATTGTACACCGCCTAATGGGCGAAGCGATTGATGAACTTAAAATTGCTAACCGCGTCATCGGCGTAGCTCCGGTGGGGTGTGCGGTATTTGCCGACGATTATTTTGCTTGCGATATGGTGCAAGGCGCGCACGGGCGCGGCCCCGCAATTGCCACGGGTATCAAACGCAGTAAACCTGGGGCCATTGTGTTTTCCTATCAAGGAGACGGTGATTTGGCCTCTATCGGTATGGCCGAAATTGTGCACGCCGCGGTGCGCAGTGAAAACATTACGGTCATTTTTATTAACAATGCTATTTACGGGATGACGGGCGGTCAAATGGCGCCGACCACGCTCGTGGGCCAAGTGGCTACCACTGCACCAAAAGGGCGTGACCCGAAACTGCAAGGTTGGCCGATTAATATGTGCGAAATGCTTTCGCAAATTACAGGGGCGAAGTATTTAGAGCGCGTGGCCGTAGACACGCCACAACACGTCATGGCTGCCAAAAAAGCCATCAAAAAAGCCTTTGAAAATCAGGTCAAGGGCGTCGGGTTTAGCATGGTGGAAGTGATTTCACAATGCCCGACCAACTGGCACGCCAATGTAGAGCAGGCCTTGGAATTTGTGCGCACCAAAATGATGCCGCAATATCCGCTGGGTGTCTTTAAAGACGAGGGGGCCAACTAATATGTATCAAGGAATCAGAATTGCCGGATTTGGCGGACAAGGTGTTATTTCGGCGGGCATTTTGCTTGCACAGGCAGGCGTAGAAGATAAGAAAAACGCCAGCTGGTTGCCCTCTTACGGACCGGAAATGCGCGGCGGTACAGCCAACTGCTCGGTCGTGGTTACTGACGGGGAAGTCTATACGCCTATCGTATCTGCCCCCACTACGGTTATCGTGATGAACGAGCCGTCTCTGCCCAAATTTGAACCGATGCTTAAAAAAGGCGGGCTGCTGATTTTGAACAGTTCGCTGATTAATTCGCGCCCGACCCGCACAGACATTACGACGGTCTGCGTGCCGTGTAATGAACTAGCACAAAAAGTGGGTATGGACCGGGTGGCCAATTTAGTAGCGCTGGGAGCATTTATCAAACTGACAGGCGCCGTCACTTTGGAAAGTGTTTGCGACGCTATGAAAAAAGTGTACAAACGCGCAAAACCGGAGATGTTAGAAATCAACCGCAAAGCGCTTCAAGCCGGATTTGACGCGGTGAAATAAAAATTATTTTTTGGGAATCAGAACACGGTGCGGAGTATTTCGCCCGTGTTCTGACTTTTTATTTTTTGTTTGACTTTTCAAACAATAGAATATTATTGCCGGAACCTTTTCCCAACCATAATATAAACTATTCCAATTGTAGCGGATCTTTTGATTTTGTTATTGAAAAAGGAGGAGGCGTAGGGCTCACTTCTCCAGAAAAAAATTTGTAAGAATTTTACTTTTTAGCTGGGTATCTGAGTAAATTGCGCACGTTGGCTACTAAGTAAAAGGACCCGGTGACAAGTACCGCCGGATATTTTTTCAGTGCTTTGGGTAAGACTTCAAAGGGGAAACCGAAACCTTTTATTTTCGCGCCGTCAGGTAAGGCGGCTTTGACTTGCTTCAACGTAGCAGCACGCAAATTCAAAGGCTCGGTAATATATAATGGCAAACCCGGTTTAGCAAGTAGACGTAGCATTTTCGGATAATCTTTATCGCACATAAATCCGCAAATAATTGCAAGTTTCTTTTTCCACGGACTTTTTTGCAAAAATTTCATTAAATTTTCCACCGCTTGCGGATTATGCGCCCCGTCTAAAATAAGCGTTTTTTTCCCCCGCCGCACGGTTTCAAAACGCGCCGGAATTTGCACGCGCGCAAAGCCTTTTTTTATCGCGTTTTCCGATAGACCAAGCACGCGGCAAAGCTGATACACAAGACACGCATTTTGTACTTGTTTTTCACCGAGAAAATGCAAAGGCCATTGTTCCGCACTATTGCGCAAAATCATACTGGCTTTTTTCCAATCTATATCTGCAAGTTCAAACGGTTGGCTTTGCCTCACAATATGCAAAGGCGCGTGTTTTTTACCTGCAATCGCGCGGATTTCGTGCATGACTGTAGGCGGCAAAGACGGACAAAACACAGGCGCCTTTTTCTTAATAATCCCCGCTTTTTCGCGTGCTATTTCAGCAGCTGTATTTCCTAAAATTTTACAATGGTCCAGCCCGATAGAAGTAATCACACACGCCGCAGGTTTACAAAGATTTGTAGGATCTTTTCCCCCGCCAAGTCCAGTTTCCAACACCACCCATTCTGCTTTTTTTTCTGCAAAATATAAGAACGCTACTGCTGTTATAATTTCAAAGAAATTTAATTTCTCTTCTTCTGCAGCAAAAACCTTTTCGCCTAAACGTCTGAAATCAGCTTGTGAAATTTTTTTGCCATTGATTTGTATGCGCTCCGTGACAGAATGCAAATGCGGCGAGATAAACAGCCCGGTTTTATGCCTCGCAGCTTTCAAAACTTCCGCACACAAATAGCAGACACTCCCCTTGCCGTTTGTGCCCGCCACGTGAATAATTTGATAGGAATTTTGCGGATTACCCAACCGTTGCATTAGACGCTTAAAACCTGCCGGCCCTGCGCCGTAAATAGGATTTCCGCGCTCTAGTACAGTTCTTACAAATGCCTTAAAAGTCATCTTTGTCCGGATTGTAACGCGTGATTTTAGCGCCGATAGCACTCAGTTTTCCCTCGGGGTTTTCATAGCCGCGATCAATGTGATACACACGTTCTATTTCTGTCGTACCCTGCGCGCATAAGCCAGCCATTAAAAGCGCAAAGCCGCCGCGCAAATCTGACGCCATGACGTGTGCGCCGGATAATTGTTTAACTCCGTTAATGCGCGCAATACTTTTTTCAGTCAAAATATTTGCCCCCATACGCACGAGCTCCGGCGCGTGCATAAAGCGGTTTTCAAAAATATCCTCGTCTACTTCACTTGCGCCGCCTGCCAGTGTCATTAAGGTCATCCACGGAGCTTGCAAATCCGTTGCAAAACCGGGGTACGGAGCGGTTTTAATGCGCTGTGGTTTAAGTGACTTTTCATACGGTTTTATATGCACAAAGTCCGGCCCAATTTCCAAAGGCACTCCTACTTCCTGCAATAAATCCAGCAAAATGGAATTATGCTCCGGTACGCAATTTTCCACGCGCACGTCCCCGCGCGCCGCGGCGGCCGCCAAAATATAACTACCCGTTTCAATGCGGTCTGCTACGACGGTGTGTTCTGTACCATGCAACTGTTTTTTCCCGCGCACCACAAGCCGTCCTTTACCGTCATTAAATACCTCCGCGCCCATTTTGCAAAGCACCGCAGACACATCGTCAATTTCCGGTTCTTTAGCCACATTTTCCAAAATTGTCTCACCGGGGATTAAGGCCGCACACATCATTAAATTCTGCGTTGCTCCCACACTGGGAAACCGTAGCGTAATTTTGGCCGGGTACAATTCTTTGGCCGATAAAATCACGTTTCCCCGCTCGGTTTTGCAAGTGGCGCCCAAGCGTTCAAACCCTTTCAAATGAATATCCACCGGGCGCGCACCGAGCGCACAGCCGCCGGGCAACGGAATTTCTGCCGACTTAAAACGCGCTAATAGCGGCCCTGCTACCCAAAAGCTCGCACGCATTTGTTTAACCAGTTCATAGGGCAAGGTATTTTTTAATTTTCCGTCGGCAGTAATGGTAACTGTTCCGTTTTCATAAGAAACTTTCTTTCCCAGTGCCGTTAAAATTTTAAGAGTCGTGCGTACATCGCGCAAATTCGGCACGCGGTGTAAAACAAATTTATCGTCCGTCAATAAAGAGGCCACCAAAATCGGCAGGCACGCATTTTTGGACCCGCTGATTTGTATCGTTCCTTTTAATTTCTGTCCGCCTTCTACTAAAAATCTGTCCATAATCTCTCCTATTTTTTCAGACGCGCAAATACAAAACGCTCTACTCCTGCAAAATCTTTTTTGACTCCCCCGTCCCAACGGTTACCATCAAATAAAGCACACACCGCCGCAGCCTCTCCCGCACCAATTTCCAACGCGAGTGTACCCCGCGGATTTAAGTAATCTGCCGCTATAGAAATGATTTGACGGATAATGTCCAGACCGTCTGCACCGCCGTCCAGCGCCTCTCTTGGCTCGTGCTGCACTTCGGCAGACAATCCCGCTATTTCTTCCGACGGAATGTAGGGTGGATTAGATACAATTAAATCAAAGGTACTGCTGATATTTTCAAACAAATCACTTTGCAAAAGTTGCACGCGGTCCTGTAATTTAGTTAGCCGCGCATTTTCCGCTGCCAACGCTAAAGCATCTTGCGAAATATCCGCCGCAGTTACCCGCGCGCGCGGAAATTTTGCCGCCAAATACAACGCAATACATCCGCTGCCTGTGCACAAATCTAAAATATCAGGATTGGCGCCACGCTCAAATAAATTAGCGCAATACTGGGCCAGCTCCTCAGTTTCCGGACGCGGGGCCAGCGCGCGCGGGTCGCTGCGTAAAATCAGCCCGCCAAAATCACTTTCTCCTGTAATATACGCCACCGGAACACCGCGCTTTTTTTGCTCCACAAAATCCCAAAACTTTTGCTCGTCCGCCTCCGCTACTTCTTGTCCGCTAAAAGCCAGCACACGCGTGCGCGTTGCCCCTTCTGCCGCGGCCAACAAAAATTCCGCCTCCGCTTGGGGTTGCGGTGTGCGGAACTTTCGCAAAACAGCTGTAGCCTGTTTAATTACTTGTGCACGTGTGGACATACACTCATTTTACAATACTTACAGCTGTAAGTTTTTGAGTTTTTCTTCCACGCGTAATTTGCGCAAATCTTCCAAAATTTCCGTGATGTTACCTTCCATAATTTCGGTCAAATTATGATAATTTTTATCTACGCGGTGGTCGGTCACACGGCTTTGCGGAAAATTATAGGTGCGGATTTTTTCGCTGCGGTCCCCGGTACCCACTTGGCTTTTGCGCGCGTCGTAAATTTCTTTATTACGTTTTTCTTCTTCTATCTGATAGAGTTTGGCCTTAAGCATCGCCATCGCTTTTTCGCGGTTTTTGCCTTGGCTGCGCTCCTCGCGGCAAGACACTACCACGCCCGTGGGCTTATGGATAATGCGCACAGCGGTTTCTACTTTATTGACGTTTTGGCCGCCCGCACCGCCGCTGCGGCAGGTTTCCAGTTCCAAATCTTCGGGCTTAATTTCAATATCAATATCTTCCGCTTCCGGCATAATGGCTACCGTCACGGTAGAGGTATGCACGCGGCCGGACGTTTCCGTATCGGGCACCCGCTGTACACGGTGTGTACCTGCCTCATCGCGCAGCCACGAATAAGCTCCGTCGCCTTTGATAAACATACTAACGTATTTACAGCCTTTCAGTCCGGTGGGTGTAAATTCCAAGAGTTCCGTTTTCCAACCTTTAGCATCGGCAAAATGCTGGTATACGCGCAGTAGTTCCGCGGCAAACAAGGCCGATTCTTCCCCGCCGGCTCCCGGGCGGATTTCCAAATAAATACTTTTGCTGTCATTGGGGTCCGGCGGAATGACCAGTACGCGCAGTTCCTGTTGCAGCTGCGGCAACTTAGCTTCCAACTCGGCCAGTTCCTCCGCTGCCAGCGCGGCCATTTCCTTATCGGAGCCGTCTTTAATAATTTCACGGTCACCCGCGATGGAAGCCAACACGGAATTGATTTCCTTTTCCTTTTCAATAATCGGCTTTAAGAAAGCGTGGCGTTTGGATTTTTCCATGAGCTCTTTGGGCGACAAGGTGCCACTCATCAGCTCACTTTCCAAACTTTTATATTCTTCTAAATACTTTGCGGTGTCCATAAGTTTCTCTCTTTTACCTAACAAAAAAACAGACCCCCGTATGAGAGTCTGTTTCTTCAAATTCCGCCGCTATTTCGCAGCTTTTTCAGCCTTGGCGGCCTTTTTGGCCGGCGCAGTAGCCTTGGGGGCTTTTTTAGCTGCGGCGGCTTTCTTTAACACGGCCTTTTTAGCGAGTTTAGTTTTGGCTTTCACTTCGGTCTTCGGTTTGCGGGTAACCGTTTTACCAGACGTAGAAGCAAAGCGTTTGTTAAATTTCTCTACCATACCTTCGGTATCTAACAGTTTCTGTTTACCCGTAAAGAACGGATGGCAGGCAGCGCAGATATCCAATTTTAAATTTTTAGCAGTGGAACGCGTCATAAATTTATTTCCGCACGCACAAGTGACTTCCACGAAGTCATATTTCGGATGTATTTTTTCTTTCATATTATTTCCTCTAAAAATGGTCAGGCCAAACGCCTTCTTAGATATTATAGCAAATTGGCACAAGAATGAAAAGCAGGGAATTTAACAGCAATTGCAATTATCTTCCACACCCAAAATTGAGGCTATATTATCTATGAAGGAATAGTGGCATTCTCCCCCTTCCGATCCCGCTGAAAAGGACCCATCGTCATGTATACAAACACAAGCATCTGCTTTCTTGTAAATAGCAATAACCGCCGTATCATCACCATTTAAACCACCACGATCTACCAGATAGTAAAAATTTTCTGTATCAAGCAATGTGTTACCCAGAGAATCTGGATTTATTGACCCAACTTCTACACTTAGATTCGTTCAATCCGAAACATACCCGATTCTCAGCATTTACTTTCCCATTTGCCAGTTCACATACCTTAACGGCATCAGACAAGGTTTTCAAATTAGGAAAGGCCTCGGCAAAACGTGCTTTTGTTGCTGTCCTTTGGTATTGCGGCAGGGCAATTGCGGCGAGTATGCCGATAATTAAAACAACGACTAACAGCTCTATTAGTGTAAATGCTTTTTTCATATATTCTCCTTTCTTTCAATTTCCGGATACTAAAATTATGCCCCCCAAAAAAAACGAATCAAGGGGGTACTATTTTGGTGCAGTAAACAGCCTTCAAAAAACGGCTTGCCGTTTTTTGTTCTTCAATTAGAGAAGGACGAAAGGACTTTATGTAGGTTAGGCAATGCTTAACCTATATTTTTTGAGATTTCCAAGTTTTAAACTGTAACTTTGGGAATGGACGGCACAATCACCAAAAGATTTATTGCGCCAGACACGCAATAAAATGCACAAGACAACACTTACCGCAACGCTTTTGCGTTCTTTTGCATTAATTCAGCTAATTGTTTTTCTTGCGCGGCTTTTACGGTGGCGGCGGATTTCTTAAATGCTGCAAAAGAAGTGCTTTTGCTAGCCAAATTTTTTAATTTTTGCTCATGTGTATTCACGATGACTATTGCCTGGTTGCACACGGAGGCATTAAAAATGCTGTTCATGGAACTAAGCGTTTCTCCGTTTTCCTCTTGCACCTGTGTTAAATATTGCTTGATTTGCTTCATTTCCTTAGCCGGAGCAACTCCGTGCAAATCCTCGTCATCCATCGTAATACTCATTACCGCCGGCAAAGTGCTTGCCTTGCTGGCAGCCGTTTTTTGCAGCAGACGTGGTTTTTTGCTTTCCTTTTCAACTGCTTCCTCAGCGCGAGCCAACATATTTTCCGAATAGCCCGGCAGGGCAGTATCCCCCACAATGAGCGTGGGAACCCCGCCGCGTAATTTATATTTCTTAATCATCTTATTAAAAAGCTGGCTGCCTTCGGGGGTGTGGATTTCATACTCTTTTAAAGTAATGCGCCCGGCATATTTTTGCCGGAATTTAGCGGCAAAACCCTCTTGCTTTAATTTGCGGCACCATGGACAACTATCCGATAAAAACAGATACGCCTTGATTTCTTGCCCACCAGCATCAGCTGCCATTACAAAAGAAGAGGCACTCGCCGGGTTAAAAACAGCCAATAACAAAACCGTCACAAAAATAAAAGAATAAATTTTCTTTTTCATAAAATCACCTGCTTGTACAATAACAAATTCTTTTTTATGAATACAAGCCTTTGGCTGTTAAAGACAAAAAAGACGCACAAAAACCTGTCAAAATTCCCCCAAAGAAAAACCCAACACCGAAAGTGTTGGGTTTTGTAAATAAAGCCAGTAATTAGAACAATGCTCTGGCAAAAATACCAGCGCGGTTGCGATCGTATTTAGCATACCCTTCGTTAGAACGGCGGGTGCTAAAGTTGTACCACACTCCGGCAGACAACCAATCCTTAAACTGGTAATCCAGTTCCGGGCGGACCGAATACAAATCGTCTTTACGTTTGTCAGCCCCGGCAACAACAGCTTTCGGATAAGCCATATTGTCGTAAGTAAAGGTGACAGAAGCGGTCCACTTCTTTAAGAACTTATGGCCTGCATATAAGGAAATAGCCGTATCTACATAGTAGCGGTTAGCTACATAGGTGGTTTCCTCCATGCGGCGTTCACCGGACAAACGCAGCACATCGTTATTCGTCGGTTTCCATTCTACTTCCAAATAGTAACCAGCTAAATCGGCATAATTATCAGCCCCCGCTTTGTCATGTTCGTACTCGCGCATGGCATAAGTGGCTTTGGCTGTACCTGTTACTTTAGGCGCTAATTGCCCGTTCACACCCAAGCCAAAAGTGTTACCGTTTGAATTATTCACTTTGTTGGTATTGTAAGTGATATCTGAGAATACATATTCAGCAAAGAAGTTCGTTTTGCTAGATACGTTGTAATTAAGCTGGGCACCGGCATTGAAGCGGTTGCGGTTTAAGGCATCCCAGTCTTTATCAATGTAATAATCATAAATGTCACTTACATTAAAACCGATACCCAAGGTTTTTTCCTTGGAACTTTGCCAAGACAAATAGCCATTGTTTTGCAAACGTTTGGCGCGGTCCGTCAGGGCATTGTTGGCCGGATCAGAGGTGTAAATAAATTTATCACCGACTTTAAAGGTGTCATTAGACAGTTTTACATCGGCTAACACATCCCAGTAATTATTTTTAGAAGGTTTTTCAGTATAAACATTGTAACCTACTAATCCGGTGGCGGCTAATCCCAATCCGCTGCCCGGTATATTGGTCTGGTAATTGGCTCCTACACGGGTAGAGCTGATAACGGAATCCTTTTCATCATTAGCCGTTAAGTAAATATTGTCGTTGTAGCTGACTTCCTCGCTGGCAACAAAACGCAACGGCTGTTGCGCCATAACAGGCAAGGCTACAAAAGCAGCTAAAAATAGAACAACTAATTTATTCATATCTTTCTCTAACTCCTTATTTAGTCGGCGCAGAAGGGCTCAAGGTTTCTTCTTCCTCTACGTTTTGCACCGCTTGTTGGGTGTTGACATTAGAGAAATCATTAGCCACAAAGCTATCCACCGTAGTAAAGCCATCGTTGGCGACATCGATAGACGAGGTATCTGTTGCCGCAGTATCAGAGGCAGTGCTGTCCGCTTTAGCAGTCTCAGACGGTTTAGCTGTTTCTGTCTTAGAAGCAGCAGGTGTAGCCGTAGCTGACTGGCTAGGCGTTGTTTGGGCTGTATTGGTTGCAGCAATCATTTGTCCGTCGCTTACCCGTGTAGTTTGTCCAGTAACTTGATTTTGGACTTGTACAGTACCCATGCGAACGGCAATCGTTTGGCTGGCCGGGTTAACCACTATAGAGGAACGTCCTGCGGAAATTAACGCCAACCCATACACTTGCACCCCTTGTACATGTCCGGTAATCATAACAGAATCATTGGCGGCCGGACTAAGTACCACCCTGGAACCTTTCGGTACAAACACGCGTACGCCGTTATAGTCAACCTCTGCATCCGCGGAACCGTCCACGGTTACGGCGGCATTGTCAGCATAACGGATTATTTTGTCGCCTTGCTTGACGGTTACCACTGCGTTTGCAGCACTAAACGCCAATAAAGCGCAGACTGTCAATACTAGTTTTTTGTTCATATATCTCCTTGTAAAAACATCTTCCCCAATATGACTAGACAGCAAGTATTATACTATTTTTTGCAGATACTACGCTACTTTTTAAGCACCCATACAGCATACGGAGCTATTTGGGAAGGTTTTTTCCCACCGGACAACCGTTTATATTTACACTTTAAAAAGGCTTTTGGCACATCCACCGGGGTATTGGAACGGTTGATTAAAATAATATAAAGATGCTTTTTGTACAAACGCGTCTGGGCAACTAACGGCTCTGCCACCGCCACCGGCGTTTGGACTGGTTTGCCTTCCTCTAATACAGGACGTAAAGCAGCCAATTCTTTAGTTACTGCCGTTACACGCGCCCAATATTCAGGTTCAATTTGGGGCAGCGGTTTTCCCAAATGATGGAAGGTAAAATAAAACAACCCGCTGGCACCGTTAACAATACCGTCATAAGACATAAAACGGATTTCCTCCTCCGTCGGAAAACGGCCGATACGGTCATTATCCGGGCGGTGCTGCTTATAATTTTTCCAATCAAATGCCTGTACGACTCCCCATAGCGGGCGGTCTTGCACTCCGGCGGCAGCTTGGCCTTCTTTAGCCCAGCGCACATTATCACCAAAAGAGGTTAAAGCCAAATGGGGCACGGGATACCAATCCATCATTAAAATATCCGATAAATCGTAATAGGGCGTTGCGGTCTTACCTTGTCCGATTACCAAGGCGGTATCGTGAGCCGGAAAGGCCGTTTTGGATTTCTGGTGTGCCTCTTGCACACGCGAACGAGTCCATTTCCACACATCCGGCTCATCTACCAAATACCACGCCAATACCGGCCAATCTTGTGCGGCTTGTTCATACGCCGAACCGATAATTTTATTGGGATAAAACACTACTTGCATATCGTTTTCTTTAGCAGCTTGTGCAAGCGCAGCCAACTCCTCCGCAGCGGTCCGATACGCTTGAATACACGTAAATCCGGCTTGCTTTAACAAAGGCAGGCTGGCCGGGTCACTAACCCCGTATATGCAAATCGGGAAATGTGCCGCGGCAGCATATAGTGCACAACATAAAAAGAAAAAGAACACAACGTATTTTTTCATAAATTATCCTATTTTGGAATCCTTGATAAACATCCGCAGTCCCGTCTTAATCATAATATCCAAATCTAACCCAATAGTGCGGTTTTTGATATACCACACGTCATAAGAAAAACGGGTAAAAGCCGCATCAAAAGCGCATTTTTCCTCTAGAGCACTGTATCCGTTTTTGGTTTTATAATTCGGCGGAGCCTTGAAATTAAGCTGTGCCCAGCCGGTGATGCCGGGTTTGACAATCGTGCGAATAGTGTGGTGCGGGATAGAGTGGTTTAAAATAGCCCACTCGCCTACCCACAACGGGCGTGGTCCTACAAAGGAGATATCTCCTTGCAACACGTTAATAATCTGCGGAATTTCATCTAAACGGAAACGGCGTAAAAAAGGACCTGTTTTGGTAAGGCTCTCTTGTTCTGATTCTTGTGTTTTGGAAAGAATAGTGCGGAATTTGTAAATATTAAATTCCTGGCCTAACAGCCCCACACGTTTTTGGGTAAAGACAGGTTTTTCCCCATCAATAATACGCACGGCCAACCAAATTAAAAGTCCCAGCGGAATTAGTACGGGCAGCATACAAAGCGCCAAGGTTAAATCTATCGCGCGTTTGAGCATACCGTACATAGTATCTTCCCGGCGGTTGCCAATACCGCGCAGCAACCAAGAACTGTCCTCTATACTTTCGCGCGAAACGCGGCGCAAAATTTGTTCATACGCATTAAAATCCGTATCCACTACTGCACCTTTGGCAATAAATTGGGAGGAAATTACCTCCCAAGCTTGTGGTTGCTCGCGGAATAATTTGCTGCCGATTATCACCATATCCAAATTTTTCAAAGAGTACCGTTTGCCCGGCACAGGGGCGGTTTCATAACCGCGCGCACTAAATCCGCGGGAAGCTTTTACTTCCCGGACCAGTTCTATTAACGTAGGGCTGTTGCCAAAAAATAGCAAATTGATTTTAGCTGCGTCCAATTTGAAGTAATTACGCCGGAACAGGTAAACATATGCGAAATAAATCAGCAAGATGGCAATTAAAATGCGGCGCGGAGTAGGAAGGGAGATTGGCAGTGCCGAAACAAAATAAATCACACTGGCGGATCCCAAAAGAGTAATCATAAACGCAATAACCAACCGACGGTAAGCAATCACTTGTTTGCGCAATAGTTTGACATCATAGAAGGAGAACAACCACAAAACAAAACTGGCAAACAGAAAAACAGGAACAAAGGTATACAGTTGATAACGAAAACTAACCCAGGATATATTGCCGTGGCGCGCACAAACAGCCAGCCACGTAATCGCAAAAAACGCCAAGGTATCTAGTATAAAAAAGAATTTTCCAGTCATAAAATGTCCTCCCGGCAGGCTGTTGTCCGAGATCTCCTGCTTTTTATTTCCCTATTTTTTCTTTCCACATTTGGGCTAAACCCTGTTCTAAGGTCGTATGCGGAGTAAAGCCTAAAGCACTAATTTTGCTAATATCCGCAGAGGATTCATGCACATCCCCCGGACGTTTCGGGCGGGAAACACGCTCTAATTTGCGCCCGGACACTTTTTCTATTGTGTCTGCCAGTTCCAGCAATGTGTAGGTACGGCCGCTAGCTACATTGTAAATTTCGCCCGGCACACCCTTTTGCGCAACGAGTAGATTGGCTTGTACTACATCACTCACGTGTACAAAGTCCCGGCTTTGCAATCCATCCCAGTCAATTCCCAGCGGTTTATTGTCAGCGGCAAGTTGCATAAATTTGGCAATCACTGCCGCATAAGCGGAGTTAGGATTTTGTCCTGTTCCGAACACATTAAAATACCGCAAAACCACCGTCGGTAACCCATAGGCTTTTGTGTAAAGCTGGCACAACTCAGCTCCGGCCTGTTTACTCCAGGCATAGGGGGATTGGCAATCGGTGGGAGTGTTTTCTTTATATGGTAATTCCGGGCGATTGCCATAAACGGCAGACGAGGAGGCAAATACAACCCGCTTAACACTGCATTGGCGGGCTGCCTCCAACACCTTTTGTGTACCGTTGATATTAATTTCGGTAGTTTTCTGCGGGTTTTCCATAGACTCAGCTACGGAAACTAAGGCGGCATGATGCAACACATAATCCGCCCCTTCCATCGCGCGGATTACGTCGGAAAAATTACAGATATCCCCTTGGATAAAACGGATTTTATCTTGTACAGGAGCCAAATTTTGCAGATTGCCGCCGGATAAATTATCCAATACCGTTACCTGCTGGCCTTGTGCCACCAGTGTGCGTGCTAAATGCGATCCGATAAACCCAGCTCCCCCCGTGATAAGCCAGCGAAACACAGCCTCTTTTGCCATACAAACCCCTATAGGATAATTCTAGATTATATTTTACCTTATCTGTATATGTGCTGTCCAAACAGAAACACTTATCCCGTTTTACCACCGGTAAGTTAACCCTGCCGATAAATTCTGCCGGGTATGTCTGCAATCTAATAAAAAGTTCTCCCAACGCTTTACTTCATATTCCAGCCCGTATTCCCCTGCTATGTACAACCCTTTATACAATCGTATCTCT
>JAZNWO010000003.1:0-40876 GCA_045593365.1 Candidatus Avelusimicrobium sp. | reverse complement strand
TCGTTTTTTTTTTTTGGCATAATTTTAGTATCCGGAAATTAAAAGAAAGGAGATATTATGAAAAAAGCATTCACTCTAATTGAATTGTTAGTTGTTGTTCTAATTATAGGCATACTGGCGGCTATTGCGCTGCCGCAATATCAAAAAGCTGTCATAAAAAGTAGATTCAGCACAGTATTTAATGTAGTGCGGGCTATTGCGGACGCTCAAGAAGTATATCATTTAGCCAATAACTCATATACCACCAATATAGATGACTTGGGAATAGACATTCCCGGCGCCACTCACGATACTGCTGCGGGAGGATCTGCTATATTAAAATGGGGAAACGAACGGTACCGGGTAAATGTGGAACCTTCTCTAGTAAGTGGAGCTGTTATGCAAAATGGAAAATATTACATTCAGTACATGATATTTTATGACAAAAGAGTTAGATGCGTCGCTTGGGATATTGCCGGAGACACTGCAAAAGGAATTTGTCTAGGCATGGGTGGCAATAAATTAAACTACGCTTGTAATGCCGCAGATACCGGACAAACGTGTACTTTATATGCGCTGTAAGAAGAAATTTATTCTTTTTTGGATAGAAAATCCCGTCTAAATAGATGGGATTTTCCTCTGCAATATTCTTTACTATCTCCAAACAGTCATCGGAAAGTTGCTGTCGGCATTGACGGTCTTTTTGATTGAAAAACAAACAACGGCACGCTACTTTTTGCGTGCCGTTTTTTGGATAGTGTTTGCTGCGCCAAAATACCACCCCCTTGACTCGTTTTTTTTGGGGGGCATATTTTAGTATCTGGAAATTGTGAAAGAAAGGAGGTCATATGAAAAATCACGCATTTACGCTTATAGAGCTGTTAGTGGTTGTTCTAATTATAGGAATATTGGCGGCAATCGCCTTGCCGCAATACCGAAAGGCAGTAGTCAAGGCACGGGTAGCCACTATACTGCCCTTGTTACAAAGTGTGCGCCAAGCCCAAGAAGTGTATTATATGTCAAATGATAACTATACAATGGACATGGCTGATTTGGATATAGCGTGGCCAGGTAATTGTGCACTTGCATCAGGGAAGAAGGGTTCCGGTCCGTGTGGTACTGATTTTAATTTTAGTATAGATGGTGATTTTTCTGTACAAAATTATGGTGCGGCAGTTTATTATTGTCCGGGGTATAATGGCACGTGGGGAAGTTGCAGCCCAAAGAGGGATTTTACAATTGTGCAGAGATATACTCATGCAAAACAAGCTGCCGGGGAGCGGTTTTGTTTCGTGAATAATTCTTCTGCTTTAGGAGAGGAGATTTGCAAAAGTCTGTCCGGCAAGTCAGAGCCGGATTTAGATGCTGGGGAAGGGTATAGTACGAACGTTTATTCCTTTTAATTCAAAAATCCCCGGTGCAATGACCGGGGATTTTTTCACCAAACGCGTCTATTGTACAACACTATAAATAATTCTTTTTCCTAAAAGGTTTCTATTGGAACTTCTGGTCTTTTTGGTATAATATATATGAGAAAATTCGCGCGGGGTTGCTGGGCGCGTTTAGCTATCTTTTACAAGGGAACAAAAATGAAAAAATACCTTATGCTGGTGGCGTTACTGTGTGTGTCGTGGCCTGCGGCGGCGTTTGATCCGTTGGGGGCACACACCGTAGAGGCGCCGAAAGGTTGTATTGATAAGGATGTGGCCAGTGAGGAATTGACACTGGACGATTTGATACAAATCAGTTTGTGCACCAATCCGTCTCTAAGCGCCGGATATATGGGGGTCAAAGCCTCCGAAGCAGGACTGGGCCAGGCGCGGGCTGCGTATTTGCCGACGGTTACTTTAACAGGTACCGGAAACATTGCCGGAGAAAAAATAGAGGGCGGACATTACACCCAGGGCGAACCCTACAGTGGCAAGGCGGAAGCTTCGTGGCTGTTGTTTGATTTTGGCGGACGGGAAGCGCGTACCAGCAGTACGCGCCATTATGTAGATGCCATGCGCTACAGCTATGATGCGTCCGTGCAGGAAATGGTGCTAGCTGTGCAGACGGCGTATTTGAATTTGCTTGCCGCCCAAGAAAGTTTAGTCAGTGCACAGGCCAGTTTGGATACATATAAGCAGTCCTACCAGGAAGCCGAAAAACGCTATAAACTGGGAATGGTATCTTTAAGCGATAAACTGCAGGCGCGTACCCGTTATGAGCAAGCGGTTTTGTCCGTAGTGCAAGCGGAAAATTTGATGAAACAATACGGCGGCGCTTTGGCTATTTTGGTAAACTTGCCGCCGGATACTTTTATACAGCTCAAAAAACCGGTATTCCAGGAAGATATGATTCAAATTGAGAATGACGATGTAACCCGTTTAATGCAAACCGCCCTGGAAAACCGCCCGGAAATTCGTGCGCAGCAAAGTACGCAAGAAGCTGCCCAAAAAGACGTTACCGCCAGCAAGACGGCTATGCTGCCTTCTATCGGCGCTACTGCGGCGGCGGCATATAATGATAATTGGAAACACGACCGTCTGTATGCAACCAATAATTCTGCGGGACTTTTAGTGACAATGCCGCTGTTTACCGGATTTTCTAATTTATATAAGGTACAACAGGCTTCATATAAATATCAGCAGCAGGTGCAAAATACACAAGCTCTTAAGTTGCAGGTAGAGAATGAAGTGTGGCGCGATTATCAAAATTATAAAACAGCTCTGCGTTCGTATGAAATCAGCCAAGCCGTTTTGGAAAGCGCCGAGGAAAACCACCGGGTAGCCTTCCGCTATTATGAATTAGGCAAAGGAGATATTTTGAATTTGCTTAGCGCGGTGGCTCAGTTGGCTGATGCGCGCCAAAATAAAATTACTGCTTTTTACAGCTTGCTGCTCAGCAAAGCAAATTTATACAGAAGTATCGGGAAATGAATATGAATAAAGAAAGAATCATTCGTTGGAGTATCTATCTAATTGTGTTTGTAACAGGGGTTATCGGCGGATTTTGGGGGAAAGGATTTTTGATGCGTTCCGCCCAAGCTCGCCAGGGAAATGAAAGTAAAGCAACGGTATTAACCCAAACCGTGCAAAAACGCCCGGTGGCATTGGGTAAAAATTTTATTGCCAAAGTGGAGGCTATCAATGCCTCCGACGTAATTGCGCAGGTATCGGGCTATATTGATAAGGTATTATTTGAGGAAGGCTCCTTTGTCAAAGAGGGCGATGTGCTTTTTGTTATTGACCAAGCCCGTTATAAAGCAGCTGTTACCGCAGCGGAGGCCGATTTGGAAAAAGCCAAAGCCACTGAGAAACAACAGGCCAGCAATTTTAAACGCGAGCAATCCTTGTATAAAGAAAAGATGTTATCCCGGGCGGATTTAGAGGTGGCGGAAAGTAATTACGCTAATGCACAAGCTAATGTAAAGGCAGCGCAGGCCAGTTTAGATTTGGCTAAGCTCAATTTGGAATATACGGAGGTGCGTTCGCCGATTAGTGGCTACATTGGTAAAGCTCTAATGACAAAAGGCAATTACACCAATGCCGCTACGAATAAGCTTGCGCGTGTGATTCAAATGGATCCGGTGCGGGTGGTATTTTCTATCACAGATAAGGAGCGTTTGTCCGGTATGGACCAGCTGACCACGCAGCAGCCGGATATTCAAGTAGCCTTGCCCAATGGAGAAACCTTGGATTTGCCATCTGCGTCGGTATTTTCAGACAACGAAATCAACGCCCAAACTGCCACCATGGCCGTCTATGCGCAGGCGGAAAATCCGGCTGGTAAATTAATTCCGGGCAATTACGTCAATGTAACAGTCAGTTTGGACAAATTCCGCCCGATGATTTTAATCCCCCAGGTATCTGTTTCCCAAGATGCCGTGGGCCAATATGTCATGACGGTAGATCCCAGCAATACAATCGTGCAAAAATACGTTACGATAGGCGATGTGGTGGGAAAGAATTATGTGGTGGTATCTGGGTTAGAAGATGGAGACAGAATTGTGACCATCGGGCAGCAGAAATTGCAAAACGGTCAACCCGTAAATGTTACGCAAGCCGCTTCGTCCTCTCAAGAAACTGCCCCGCAAGCCTAGGAGGTCTACGCAAATATGTTTTCTAATTTTTTTATCCGCAGGCCGCGTTTTGCATTAGTCATTTCGCTTTTACTATGTTTGGCAGGGGGAATTGCTATCAAATCCTTACCGATAGCTTTGTACCCGGAAATTACGCCGCCGCAGGTGGTGGTGCGTGCTACCTATCCTGGGGCCAGTGCTGAAGTAATTGCTAAAACTGTCGGTATCCCGCTAGAAGCACAAATCAACGGAGTGGAAGATATGTTATATATGAGTTCCACCTCGTCCGATGGGTCTTATATGCTTTCCTTGACGTTTAAAACCGGAGTGGACCCAGACATCGCACAAGTAAAAGTGCAAAACCGCGTTTCCCAGGCCAGCGCCTTGCTGCCGACAGAAGTAACCCGGCAGGGAATACACGTTTTCCGCCGTTCGTCTAATATCTTGGGGTTGGTATCCTTCACAGATCCTAGTGGTAAAATGTCTGATTTGGAAATCAGCGACTACTTAAATAACAATGTTCAAAAGAATATTTCACGTGTTGATGGGGTGGGAGAGGCTATGGTGTTCGGCGCCAACAAAAGTATGCGCGTGTGGCTGGATGCCGACAAAATGGCTGCCTTAAATATTTCTATTGCGGATGTAAAAACAGCTATTGCCAGCCAAAATTATCAGCCTTCCTTGGGTAAAATCGGTGCGCGTCCAAACGATGGGACGGCCTTGACCATTTATGCTTTGCAGACTGACGGCCGTTTGAATAATGCCGAAGATTTCCAAAACATTATCATTCGCACCGATGACCAGGGCGGTTTGGTGCGTCTATCTGAGATTGCAAAGGTAGAAGAAGGCCAGGAAACTTATAGTTACAAAGCCTCCTTTGACGGAGTATCCTCTGTTCCGCTGATGATTAACTTATCCTCCGGTGCCAATGCTATTGCCACCATGAAACTGGTAAAGGCAGAGCTCAAACGTCTGTCGCAATTTTTCCCGGATGGACTGACCTATAATTTTTCCGTAGATACCACAGACTTTATTTATGCTTCTATTGATGAAGTGGTGTTTACGCTTCTTATTACTTTTCTGCTAGTCGTTATTGTGTGTTATGTTTTCTTGCAAGACTGGCGCGCAACTTTAGTTCCGGCGGCGACTATTCCGGTCTCTTTGTTAGGTACTTTTGCGGTGATGCTTGCTTTAGGATATTCCATTAACCTGTTTACGCTGTTTGCGTTGGTATTGGCTATCGGGTTAGTGGTAGACGATGCTATCTGTGTGGTAGAGCGCGTAATTTACCTGATGAACAAAGAAAACCAACCGCCTGTAGACGCAACTACGCAAGCAATGGCAGAACTCTCCGGCGCATTAATTGCTACGACCTTAGTTATTTTGGCTATCTTTGTACCTATCACTTTTATGGGCGGCATTACGGGGGAAATTTACAAACAATTTGCTGTTACCATTTCCACCGCGGTGTGTTTCTCTACATTAAACGCTTTATCTTTATCTCCGGCCATTTGTGCGACGATGCTGCATAAAATTCCGGAAACAAAAGTGATGCTGCTGCGTTGGTTTAACCTGACCGTACAACGCGGGGCCCGCGGTTACAAGAATATGGTGCGCTCCGTAGCACGCAAATTGGCGGTGATAGCACTGCTGTTTGCAGCCATTGTGGCAGCAGATGTGCTGTTTATCAAGGCTTCTCAAACTTCCTTTCTTCCGTTAGAGGACCAGGGAATTATTATGTTGGATATTCAATTGCCGGAGGGATCCACCTTTTCCCGCACCAATGCTGTATTAGAAAATATTGTGGAGCAGGTGAGGGCTACGCCGGGTGTGAAACATATTACCACGGTGCTTGGTTTTAGTATGACCGCAGGGAACGGAGAAAACGTAGCCATTGGGTTTGTGTCGCTAAATCCGTGGGAGGACCGGGTGCCCGGCATATTGGGCAAATTACGGCGATTGTTTAGCAAAGATACGCAAGATTTATCCCAAAGTGCGATTGCCCAAAGATTTATGGGACAGTTCAGCCAAATTCCGGAAGCGTCTGTTATGGTGATGGAAATGCCGTCCATTCCGGGGCTTGGAACTTCCAGCGGCTTAGCGTTAATGGTACAGTCTTTAAATGACTTTGATTACCAAAAACTAGCCAATACCGCCAACGGGGTAGGATTCCAAATGATGTCAGACCCGTCTATGGCTATGGCTTATGCTACCTTCCGGGCTAATACACCTAACATTTATTTGGATGTAAACCGTGCCAAAGCTGAGTCCATGAAGGTGCCGGTATCTAGTGTATTTTCCGTTTTGGAAAACTATTTGGGCTCATCTTATGTGGGGGATGTAAACTTCGGTACACAGGTCAATAAGGTCATTTTACAGTCTGAAGGAAAATACCGTATGACGCCGGAAAACATTAACAAGATGTATGTCAGAAGTTCTACGGGAGAGCAAGTGCCGTTGATGGCATTGGTGGATTTACACTACATTTTATCTCCGCGGCAAATTACGCGCTATAACCAGTATCCGGCGGCTGCCATTCGGGCGACTCCCAGCGCTGGGTCCAGCTCTGGTAAGGCCATGGATGCCACTGAAGAACTGCTGAAAAAATTACCTAATAATTATGCCTATGAATGGACAGATATCAGTTATCAGGAGAAGCAGAACAGAGGGCAGCTGACGGTGTTGATTTTACTAGCTGTTTTATTTGCCTACTTGTTCTTAGTAGCGCAATACGAGAGTATGACCATTCCGGTGCCGGTACTAATGTCTGTTATTGCCGCGGTATTTGGCGGATTACTTGGCTTGTGGATTACAGGCTTGCCGCTAAGTATTTACGCGCAATTGGGCTTGGTACTGTTGGTAGGATTAGCTGCCAAAAATGCTATTTTGATTGTAGAATTTGCTAAGGACGAGCGCAGCCACGGTGCTACTGTAGAGGAGGCTGCTTTAGACGGACTGACGCAGCGTTTCCGCCCGGTGCTGATGACCGCATTTACCTTTATTTTGGGTATGCTGCCTATGGTAATGGCCACGGGGGCCGGGGCAGCCAGCAGACGCGCTTTAGGCGTGCCGGTATTTTACGGGATGCTCATTGGCACGTTGGCCGGGCTATTCTTAATTCCGCTATTTTACGTGTTAATTCAGACGGGGGTGGACCGCTTTATGGCCCGCCGCCGCAACCAATAGTAGCGGGTTATTGCTTTTATCTAAACAGGGCGGAAAAGGTTTTCTTTTCCGCCCTGTTCGTTTCGGTTTATGATACCAGGCAAAGAAATATCAGGGCCTCGCTTATTTTTTTGTTTTCCTCTAATGGGAAAAATGAAAAAAGTGTCTTTACTCCTTGACTTGTTTTTTTTTTTTGCTACACTTTTCCTATGTTGAAATAAAAAAAGGAGGGAAGTGTATGAAAAGCCGTGCCTTTACGCTAATAGAGTTGTTAGTGGTTGTATTAATCATTGGTATCTTGGCTGCGGTGGCGTTACCACAGTACCAAATCGCTGTCAAAAAAGCAGAATTATCCCGATATATTTTTTTGGCCGATGCCCTATACAAAGCACAAGAAATCTATTACTTGGCTAACGGAGAATATGCAGATAATTTGGATGATTTAGATATTCATATTCCCCTGGGTAACAATTGCACCCGCACAACCATTGCCCAAGATAAGGACCGTTACCAATGCAATAATAAAACCATGCATTTTGGTATATCGGATTATGTCACCAATGTGCAGGCGGGTTCTGCACAATTATTGTATGTAAAATTCCTGCAGGATTATCCCAACATTTATATTGACTACGTGTTTAAAAAAGCGCATACATATTGTTTTGCCAAAGATGATATTTCTAAGAAGGCATGCCAATCTTTCGGAGGAAAAGAAGTAGGTTCCAGCGATTATTTTACTTATTACCTATTGTAGCAGGTTTACATCAGTATCGTTCTTAATACTTAACACCACCGCCGTGATGACGGAAAATGCTTCCGCCTTACTCTGTAGATTAATTTTTAGTCACTAATACTTCCATTAATTTGTGGCGGCGGAATTTGCGCGCGGCCAGTCGCAGCCCGTTTGCGGTGACAGCTTCGCTGGCGGTTAAGGAATGTCCGGCGTGCTGTTCGGCCCACTGTTGCACGGTTTGTTTTTCGGTTAAATCTGCCGGCAGCGGCAGTTGCAGCTGAATAAAAACATCTTGCATCCGAGCGGTGGCACTAACCACCAGCCCGTCACCAAACGGACGGATATATGCCGGGAAAAAATCGTATTCATCTTCAATTTCGCCCACCATTTCTTCAAAAATATCCTCTAACGTTAAAATCCCGGTTACTTGTGTGTCATCGGTAACTAAACAAATATGCTGCTTGGATTTCATCAAATGTTCCAGGGCGGCCGAAATAATGGTATCTTCATCCAGGCGTAAAATCGGCCGCAGGATAGAACGTGTGGTCGGCGCTTTGCCTTGGGCGGCGGTTTTGGTGGCATTAAAAATATCCTTAAAATTTAAATAACCGATAATACTTTGGCGGTCTTCCGGATATTCATACACCGGGAAACGTGTGTGCATATCCAGGTGGGCTTTGATAAAAGTTTCAGCAATAGAATCGTTGGCATACAACATATATACCTGCTCTAGCGGTACTTGGATTTCTTTAATTTGTCGCACGCAAAACATGGCACTGGAGAGCACAATTTTCTCCTCCGATTTTCCAAACAAGCGCGAGTTGGAGGCAATGGCTACTGCCGCGCGTAAATCAGCCATGGCGGCTTTTTGGGCTTCTTTTGGATCTACATTTTTGCGTAAGGTTTTTTTAGTCAAAAATCCGACAATATCCTCCATAATTCCTACGACCGGAAACAAAAAATTATATAAAGGCCTTACATAAGGGGAAAGCTTTAATACCACCCACTCCTTGTTCTTTAGAGCAAAGGTTTTGGGGGTCAGTTCGGCAAAAACAATAGTCATAAAACTCAGCGGAAAGACCACTAGCGCTACTGACAAAATATGCGCCACATGGTGGTGCAAGTGTAAAGTATTTTGCAGGAAAGGAGTGAACCATTTGTCTGCATCCGCTCCGCCGACAGCCGCTGCAATCGCGCCGACCAGTGTAATGCCGATTTGGATAGTGGCCAGACTGCCCTCTATATGGTCCTTCATATACAGAGCATTTTCGGCTCCTTTTTTTTGTTCTTGTACTAAAATGGAAAGTTTTGTGCGTGCTACCGATGCCAGAGCCATTTCATACGCTGCCAGCAGAGCATTACATAACAACATCAGCAAAATGATAAGTAGAGTCATTATAGTTAGTGTATCAAATCGCGCACGTTTCTGACAAAAAAGTTCCTGGAGTAATAATCCGGGGGAAAGACTTGGACACTGATAGTAATACTTTATTTTTTCTTTCGCCGTTCGGCGCGCTTGGCTAGACGTTCGGCTTTTGTCTCGCGGCGTTTGTAGCCTTCGTGCTGCGGGCTCTGGGCAGCTTCGTTGTCTAAGGAGCCGTTCCACTCAAATTCGCGCCCACCAGCCATTAAGGTGTCTCCGTCTTGTACGCCGGCTTTTAAGAGGGCTTTTTCCAAGCCAATTTTTTTGAAGATGCCTCGCAAGCGGCTGACCGCCTCGGTCTGTGTAAAATTGGTCATGGCAATAAATTCATCAATTTTTTTGCCCGTGATGTGCACCACGCCGTCTTCGCCGCGTGTAATGGTAAAAATCGGCTCTACCTTATGCAAGGCGGCGGCGGGTTTTTCAATTTTTACGACGGGAACAGGCGTAACGGATAAAATTTTGACTACCTCGTCCAAAACCTGCTTGACGCCCTGCCCCGCGGCGGCGGACATCAGCATCACTTTATGTTTTTTAAATTTTTTGGAAAGTTTTTCAAACACTTTTTGTGCCGACGGTAAATCAGCTTTATTGACCACAACAATGCGCGGCTTTTTGGCTAAATTTTTATCAAATTGCTTGAGCTCTTTTTCAATGACTTTGACCGATTCTTCCGCGTTCATACCGTCAAATCCGTCGGGGTCTACAAGGTGCAACAATACGCGCGTGCGTTCAATGTGTTTTAAGAATTGATGCCCGAGCCCCTTGCCCTCACTTGCGCCCTCAATAATACCGGGAATATCGGCGGTAGCAAACGAGCGGCCCTTGTGCATGGTAATACCGAGGTTGGGGTTTAGCGTCGTAAACGGGTAATCGGCAATACGCGGGCGCGCGCTGGAAATGGCGGTTAAAAAGGTGCTTTTACCCGCATTGGGAAAGCCCACTAAACCAAGGTCGGCCAGTACTTTTAGTTCCAAAATCAATGTAACTTCTTCGCCGGGCTGGCCGAGTTCTGCAAAGTGAGGACAGGTGTTATTGCGGGTTTTAAAAGATTGGTTACCGCGTCCGCCCATACCTCCCTTGGCAACAAGCAATTGCTGCCCGTGTGCGGTAATATCGCCGAGCAACTGGCCGTCTTTGTAAACGAGTGTGCCGAGCGGAATGAGTATAATTTTATCCTCGCCGCCGCGGCCTGTTTTATTATACGTGCCGCCTTTCTCGCCGCCTTGTGCTTCAATGTGCGGGTTGTAAGCAAGCTCCAAAAGAGTAGTCAGGTTGCTTTCGCCTTGGAGGATCACATCGCCGCCTTTGCCACCGCAACCGCCGTTGGGACCGCCAAACTCAATAAATTTTTCCCGGCGGAAGGACATACATCCGTCCCCGCCCTTTCCGGCGGTGATGTAAATTTTAACGTGGTCTAAAAAGCTTCCTGACTGCATATTAATTCTCTAAATTTTCTTCTTGTAACAATTTCTTACTCAAAGCCCGCTTGGCCTTGTTACGCGCGCGTTTGGCTTTGGTGCGGGCGGCCTTTTTGGTGGTGGTATATACCCACTCATCTTGTTTAACGGGCAAAATCTTATCTTTCATATTATAGCATCTATCTGTCAAAAAAAGCGGCGGGGTTGGCCCGCCGCTTTTTAATCAGACAGATTATTTGGTTTCCGTCTTTTTGGCTTTGGCCGGAGCTTTTTTAGCGGCTGGTTTTTTGGCGGCTACTTTAGCTTTCGGCGCAGCTGCTTTTACTTCTTTTTTGGCAGCTGCTTTGGCAGGGGCCTTTTTGGTTTCCGTTCCTTGCGGATAGACGGAAATTTTCTTTTTGCCTCTGTAAGCCCATTCAAAGGTTACAATACCGTCCACGCGGGCAAAGAGGCTGTCATCGCTGGCGCGGGTTACATTGGTACCCGGCAAGAATTTGGTGCCTTTTTGGCGGACAATAATTTCACCGGCGTGTACGAATTGGGAACCGAAGCGTTTGACGCCCAGGCGTTGGCCGTGGCTGTCGCGTCCGTTAGAGGAAGAACCTTGTGCTTTTGTATGTGCCATAGTTTTCGCTCCTTACCCGAGTACAATGTCGGTAATTTTAATTTGCGTTAAATCCTGTCTGTGACCTTGGGTTCTTTCATACCCTTTTTTGGGTCTGCGTTTAAAGACCAGGATTTTCGGACCTCTCAAATGTTTGACCACTTGAGCGGTGACCTTGGCGTTTTTAGACGCCTTGGTATCTGCTGAGGTACCTTCTTCGTTAGCGGCCCAGAGAACTTTCAGTTCTACGGTGTCTCCCGCTTTCGCGTCCAGCTTTTCCACCTGCAGATCTTGACCGGGTTTTACCCAGTACTGTTTTCCACCTGTTTCGATGATTGCGTACATGTTATTTTCCATTTTTAGCGCACAAACTTCCGCTGCGCGGTTGCGTAGCAGAAGTAAGTTACTTACTTCAAGTATATATATTATAGCTTATTTGGGGCTTTTGTGGGGATATTTGTTTGAAGCGAAGTGCCCCTACCCCTTGACTTGTTTTTTTTTTTGGCATAATTTTAGTATCCGGAAATTGGAATAAAGGAGATTGTATGAAAAAAGCATTTACACGAAATAAGAACCCTTTGTCATTCCTGAATGCTGTAATCGGGAATCTGAGCCTTAGAAAACAACAAGATCCCCGATACCGGCTCTCGGGAATGACGCGTGAGAGTGATTCGGGGATGGTTCCTTGTTTTATTTACGGTCGAAATGGCTTTACGCTCATAGAGCTGTTAGTGGTTGTTTTAATCATCGGTATCCTGGCGGCGATTGCCCTGCCGCAATACCAAAAGGCAGTTATGCGCACACGCTACACTACCCTTAAAAGCTTGGTGCGCAGTATCGCTAATGCAGAAGAAGTCTATTATTTGGCAAATGATAAGTACAGCGTGGACTTTGAGGAACTGGACGTGCAGATGCCCGGCGGACAACTTGAAAAAAGCACAGCATCTAATTATCAATATGATTGGGGAGTTTGTTTTATTGCCGATACGGAAAATGCATCTGAGGCAAACTGTACCAATACGCTAGTTAATGTGGGATATAAAATACGTTTCATACATTCTAAAAAAAATCCGGGTAAACAACTGTGCATAGCATACGGGTCAAGGGATGCCAACACCTTACAGGCACAAATTTGCAAAGCGGAAACAGGAGGAACTACTCCTTCCGTTACTTCCACAGACGAGGAAAACCCGTATACTTCTTATTGGTATCCGAACTGATTATTTTTTTAGTACCGCTTTGATAATCTTTTCAGCTTGGCGGTCCATTTCGGCGCGGTCAGCGGGAACGTGGTCGTCCATACCCGCCAAATGCAAACATCCGTGCACGGCATACATCATCATTTCCTGCAAAATAGTGTGTTTGAATTTGGGCGCATTTTTGCGCGCCACCGGGTAGCAAACATATACATCACCAAAGGCCCAAGGCTCGCCCAAGTCAAACGGCGGGCGCGTGTGATTAAAAGAAATTACGTCGGTTACATAGTGATGATTTAGATAAGTTTTATTGACGCGCAAAATTTCTTTTTCATCTACAAATACGATATTCACTTCCGCTTTTTCCCGCCGGAAATTTTGAAGTGCGCGTAAACACGCCGCTTCAAATAAGCCTGTGCAGTGCAGGTATTTTGGAATATCGGTTTGATAAAAAAGATTAATATTCATAATCAAAACAGGCCCCTGCGCGGGGCCCGTGTTTTATAGAAATTTACGTTTTCCGCGTTGCAATACCACAATGCCCGACGGGTCAATGTAATAGCGCTGAGCATCGGCCTCTTGGTCTATACCAATCGTTTGCCGTGCGGGAATAGTGTTAAAGCGGTCCATAATTACTTTTTTAAGTTTGGCTCCGGTTTTGATTTCGCAATTGTCCATAATCACGCAGCCGTCTAACTCTACCCCGTCATGTACGATGACATTACTGGAAAGTACGCTGTTTTTAATTACGGCATTGGGATGAATGGTGCAGCCGTTACTAATCATGGAATTAATGACCGTACCGCCTAAATACTTGGTGGGCGGAACGCGGTAGGCCGTGGTATTAATAGGCCATTTAGAGTTATCCAAATCCAATTTGGGTTTAGGGCCTAACAAGTCCATGTGCGTCTGCCAAAACGATTCAATCGTGCCCACGTCGCGCCAATAGCCTTGTTCTTCGTACGGTTTGGCACCGGGTAAGGTTTGTTTTTGGAAATCATAGGCAAAGGTGCGGTGGTCCGTTAAAATTTTAGGCAAAATGTGTTTACCGAAATCCAGCGCGGGCACATCACAAAAGCGCTTTTGCAACACTTGCAGCAACACATCGGTGTTAAAAATGTAATTACCCATGGAAGCGTAGGCGGCTTTGGGATTGCCCGGAATGTGTTTGGGCTTGGCCGGTTTCTCGTCAAACCGGATAATGCGGTTGTTTTCATCCGTGCCCAAAATGCCGAAAGACGAGGCATCCTTGATATGCACGGTATTAGCGGCTACGGTAACGTCGGCTTTGTTTTTAATATGAAAATCTATCATTTGCCGCAAGTCCATACGGTAGATGTGGTCGGCCCCAAAGATAGCTACCAAATCCGGCGCGAAATCTCGCACCAGGTTAATATTTTGGCGCACAGAATCAGCCGTGCCGCGATACCAAATTTCGCCCATGCGCATTTGCGGCGGAACGCAGGTTAAGAAATGATCAGAAATCAAGCCCTCTGTGCGCCAGGTGGTGCGCAAATATTCAATTAAACTTTGCGATAAATATTGCACCAGCACATAAGACGAGAAAATACCAGAATTGACAAAATTAGACAGCACAAAATCCACAATGCGGTATTTTCCGCCGAACGGTACAGACGGTTTGGAGCGGTCTTTGGTAAGCGGATAGAGGCGCTCGCCTTTTCCGCCGGCCATAATCATACCCAATACTCTCATGTAATTCCCCTGTAGTTTTTTGTGTTAAGCCGCGGCGAGGGGTAATTTCTTATTTAAAGCTTCAAATGCTTCCCAAGACCACGGCATTTTTTCTTTGAAAATCTGTGCAATCGCGTCTGCATAGACGCGGATTTCATATTGGGCGTGTCCGTCGGTGCGTAGCTGCAAAAAGTTGAGCAGGCTGCGGGCGTTGACACTCCAATAAAACTGTGTGTACTGGCAAACGGGCAATACCCCGCGGGCCATTTCGCGCGCCACACCGGATTCTATTAATTTGTTGTACGTGGCAAAAGAAGCCTCCACGCTTTGTTCATAGAGCTTGCGCAAGGCCTCATTATCAAAATCCGCCGCTACAGAGCCCTGGCGGTTTTTGACGTCTTGGCCGCGGAACTGGCTGGGAATGTAAAATTCATCTTTCACTTGCGTATAACGTGCACTGATCTCATTGTATGAACCCCAGCGGTGGCGCATCCACTGGCGCGCTACATAAATCGGGCAGCAAATATGAAACTGGAAATAACAATGTTCAAAGGGGGTGTGGTGCTGGTGTTCCAAAAGATATTTGATAAGACCCTTGTCGCGTTCCTCTCCTTTGGAGGTGCCGCCGAACGAAACGCGTGCCGCGCTGACGACACGGTTATCGCTTCCCATAAAATCCACCAAGTGAACAAAGCCTTTGTCTAGTACATCAATGGTATTGTCTGTATCCATATTTTCTCCTGATTTATCTGTAAATTTCGGTCAAAACCGTTTGTCCGCCGGATAATACTTGCGGTACTAAAATGCCGTGCGCTGTACAGTTAGTATCGTAGGCAAAACCGGCAAGCGGTAAAGTTTCCTGCACGGTTAGCGCACCGTTATCATACGCCAAGAAATGAATTTTTCCACCGTTATATTGGCCAAATTGTTCAGACAAAATGCCCAATTTGCTGGTGTTTTCTATCCCGGCTAAGGTGGCGTGGCCTTTGGGACCGTACACCTGTATCGAAGGATAGAACGAAACGATTTCCTGTTTATATTTTACACGATTTGGGGTTGCAGCGAAAAGGGCCGGGCTGTCTGTAAATTTGCCGTTTTTAAGCCGCATCCGCAAACGTCCGTTTCCGGTTGTATAAACAAAATTATCCGTTTCGGCATTTTGGATTTCATATTGATTCACGCCGCTCAGCCAGTTGCCGCGCGTGGCAAAGCCGTCCTTTTCCATCTTAAAACGCGTTTGTTCGTAGCTTAATTTGCGGGCATCTGCCGGGCGCGGTCCGCTGATAAAAGCCTTTTGTCCGTAAAGTTCTTTTCCCTGCGCACAGCCGATTTCTTTGACAAAGTACGGCAGCGCTGCTACTTGTTTGAACTCTTGGTCCTGCAAGTCAAAAACCAGGGTGGAGATTTTTTGTTCGTTTTCTTTGTATACCGAGGCAAACAGCTGTGCGTGTCCGGTTCCCATTAGGTCTAGTGCTGAAAGCGTGATCGGTTTAAACCCGGTAGTTAATTTGTGGGTGGCGAGCTCTTGCAAATTACTTTCGTCAGCGGTATATAAAATCAAATTCCCTTTGATATCCAATGCGGCAAATTCTTCGCCGGGGCGAGCGGTTAAATCTGCTTTCACCGCGCTAATAATTTCGCGCTCTATTACCGGGTAAGAAATTACTTTACGGTTGGAAACGGCAGCTGCCGGGGTAGCTTGAGTGGCGGAAGTATTTGCGGCAGTTACTATGGCTGCAGGGATGCCCATTGCTGCAGCAGCCGGGTGGATAACAGCCTCTTGCCCGATGCTGATTTTAGTACCGGCGGGCAATTCACCCACGGCATACAAATCCTGCACTTCTATAATTTTGCCTTCGGGGGAATAATGGTTAAGCAATCCTAAATCTTTACCGGTTTTCGGATTGGTTAATTTTTCCTGGGACAAAATAATTTTAAAAGAATCCCCGGCGGCAACCGTGCGGTTATATTCCGAAGTGTCTAAATAAATTTTATTACCGTCTTGTTTGACAACGGTTACCTGTGCATACGCACCGGGAAGAAACGTCAGGGCCAACAGGCCCGCAATTAAAAAGGTGTAATTTATTTTCATATAATAATGGTATAGCATTTTTGGAGGACTTATGAAGGATAAATTTGAGAAATTAGTGCGAACAATAGCTATTTTACGAGGGCCGGACGGCTGTCCGTGGGATAAAAAACAAACGCATGAAAGCTTGGTCAAATGCCTGCAAAATGAGAGCCAGGAGCTCATTGATGCTATCCGCAAACATGATGATGAAAATATGAAAGAGGAGCTGGGCGATGTGCTGTTGCAGGTGTTGATGAATGCGCAAATTGCCCAAGAGGAGGGGAAGTTCAGCATAGCCGATGTGATTGAATATTTGGATGAGAAGTTACACCGTCGGCATCCGCACGTATTTGGGCAGCACGCCAAGGCCGCCAGCCCGGAAGAAGCTCTGGCCGTTTGGCGCGAAATGAAACAAAAAGAACGCGAGAAAAAATAGAAGACTAAGTTGCGCTGCTACAAATCAGGGTAGATTTAGTTTTTTTGCAAAAAGCGCAAGGCAAATGTTTTGCGCTTTTTTTCAAATGGAAATTACGCATTATAAGCGGTAAAAGGTATTGGGGTAATTTTTGTACTTATCATTTTTTGTGCCACCCATAGCTTGACATACTTTTTCTATCTTTTCATCGTGGCCCATGGCCACACAGTGTATGCCACGTGACTCGGGTGAATCGGCTGGGCGCAGAGAGACATACATAGTTAAATTGCTTTTGTTATCGTATGCCGAAAAAGTTGCATCACGGTGTTCTATGAAAAAATCGTTTACTTTCCCCGACTCCAAATCGGTTCCTTCATCGTAGTTATACTCATCTATAGTGTAGTCCCACCCTATATCTTGTAATTTGGCACAAGCACCTCCAGCTAATAGATCCACGGTGCATAAATCGTTGAAATGTTTTGCAAAAATAAGCAGCTGGCTGGCCCGCGCTTTTATAACGGCTTTTTGGTATTGCGGCAGTGCAATGGCGGAAAGGATGCCGATGATAAGTACTATGACTAATAATTCAATGAGTGTAAAGCCTTTACTAAATAAAGGAACCATCCCTGAAGTCTGTAATCGGGGATATTCCACGTACTGCCGTTTTAAAAACGACATACGACCACAACAAGCGTTGTAGACCCCCGATAAAAACACTCGGGGGTAGTTCTTATTTTTATTTTTTTCTTTTTCCATAAAAAATCTCTCCTGTCTTTTTGTAACCTTGCGACTTAGCGCAAGGGGTGTCAAAACGTGTTTCTTGCAACCTACAGCTATAGATAATTTACCAAAAAAAAAAAACGAGTCAAGGCCTACCTTCACTTTTTCCAGTTTTATGTTGAAAATATGGAAATGTAGGTCGGGTGTAAAGCCGACGATAAAAAAGGCAACGACAAGGCCGTTATCAAATAAATGTCATCCCCGAAAGCTTCTATCGGGGATCTCCCTTATTGGTTGTATTCATAAGGAAAAGACCTTATTTAATAAAGACACGAAAGCGGGAGATTCCCGACAGAGACATTCGGGAATGACGGCTCTTTTTTATCCTCGGGGATGACAGCCTTATGTTATGCTCTTTTTGATTGACAAACAAAAAACGGCACGATACTTTTTACGTGCCGTTTTTTAAGTGTTGTTTGCTGCGCCCAAATAGGTACCTCTTGACTCGTTTTTTTTTTTTGGCATAATTTTAGTATGCCAAAAAGGAAATAAAGGAGACATTATGAAAAAAGCATTTACGCTCATAGAGCTGTTAGTCGTTGTTTTAATTATCGGTATTCTGTCGGCCATTGCCTTGCCGCAGTATAAAATAGCGGTGGAGAAAGCACGCGCTACGCAATTATATGTGTTAATGTCTACATTAGCGGAAGGGCAACAAGTATATCGTTTGGCAAACGGTACTTGGACAGGAGATTACAGCAAACTAGACATCGGCTTTCCGTGCGATAGCGGAGATGAAGAAACGAAAGAATTTTCTTGTGCAGGATATACTTGGTATAAATGCGGTGGTAACAATTGCGTGTATGCCTATAAAAGTTATAGTGACGGAAGATATGCGTTACAGGTTTATTTTGATGAAAAAAGTGATAAACGTTTTATCTGTATGGCTAAAGAAAACAGCAAAGCGGAAGATCTATGTAAGGCGATGGGCTTTACCTCTTTTTATCATTCACAAAGTCTTCAAGGTAGTATTGGGGGTATGGCAAATTATTACAAACAACCTTGAAAAATCCCGCTCATAGGAGCGGGTTTTTTATTCCTCGTCAATCTTGAGCATCGCTACAAACGCTTCTTGCGGGATGTTTAAACTGCCGATGGATTTCATGCGCTTCTTACCTTCTTTTTGCTTCTCCAGCAGTTTGCGTTTGCGGGTAATGTCGCCGCCGTAACATTTGGCGATGACGTCTTTGCGGTAGGCGGGAATGGTCTCGCGCGCAATTACTTTTCCGTTGATAGCGGCCTGTACCGCCACTTCAAATTGTTGCCGTCCGATGAGCTCTTTTAATTTGGCGCACAGTGCGCGGCCTTGGGTTTGCGCTTTATCTTTGTGCACCACCACAGACAGCGCATCCACCGGCGTGCCATGCAGTAAAATTTCCATCAGCACCACGTCGGCACTTCTGAAACCGGCCACCTCGTAATCAAAAGATGCATACCCTTTAGAAACGGATTTAAGTTTATTGTAGAAATCAATCACCATTTCACCCATGGGCATTTCGTACTTGATAATTACACGCTGATTAGACAAGTGGTCCATATTCATAAACGTGCCGCGTTTTTCTTTGAGCAGTGTCATCACGCCGTCCATAAATTCTACAGGCGTCACAATCGTGATGTGAATGACGGGTTCTTTAATATCAATAATATCGCCGTGCGGCGGGAAATTGGCCGGGTTATCAATGATTTTATACCCGGGGTCACCCGGCGCGTCCGGCAAGGCCGCCAGTTCCTGCGGATGATTTTTGCGAGGGGTAAATTTCACGTGATACACCACATTAGGCGCAGTGGCAATTAAAGATAAATTAAATTCGCGCTCCAAACGTTCTTTTACAATTTCAATATGCAAAATACCCATAAACCCCAAGCGAAAACCAAATCCCAGCGCCTTAGAGGTTTCACTTTGGTAATGGAAAGATGAGTCGGACAAATTTAATTTTTCTAGCGCGGTGCGCAAGAGGGGGAAATCGGTTGTTTCCACCGGGAAAATACTGGCAAATACGACGGGCTTGGCATCAGCATACCCAGGCAACGGAGTGGTGGCTGGATTGTCAGACAAAGTGACGGTATCGCCTACTTTTACTTGGTGAATATCTTTGATGCCCGCTACCAAATAGCCCACCTCGCCCGCACTGAGGGAGGGGGCTTTGTGAAGTTGCTTAGGTGTCATAAAACCGACTTCCTCCACTTTATAACTGGCACCTGTGGCCATAAAGCGGATGTTTTGTCCGGCTTTAATAGAGCCGTCCACAATGCGCACATACATAATTACTCCGCGGAATGGGTCATAAAAAGAATCAAAAATGAGAGCCCGCAAAGGTGCTTCCGGGTCGCCCTGTGGGGCAGGAACATCGGCGATAATGCGGTCCAATAAATGGTCAATGCCCGCGCCAGTTTTGGCACTGACACGCTCTGCTTCAATGGGCTCACGCAAAATGTCCCACAGCTGTTCTTCGGAAGCATCCGCGTCGGATTGAGATAAATCGACTTTGTTCATTACCGGGATAATTTTAAGGCCCAAACTTTGCGCCAAATGCGCGTGGGCTACCGTCTGAGCTTCTACACCTTGCGAGGCATCCACTAAGAGCAAAACCCCTTCGCACGCGCGCAAAGACCGCGCCACTTCGTAAGAGAAATCCACGTGGCCCGGCGTATCAATTAAATTTAAAATGTAGTCCTTGTATTGAATACGCACGGCTTTGGCTTTAATGGTAATACCGCGCTCGCGCTCCAGGTCCATGCCATCTAAAAGCTGCGCCTGCATTTTGCGTTTGGGCACGGTGCCTGTATCTTCCAAAATGCGGTCGGACAAAGTAGTTTTGCCATGGTCAATATGGGCTACAATAGAAAAATTACGAATCTTCATCTGGGGTTGTCTCAATTAATTTACGTATGTCTTCGCTATTGCCGGCCAGCAAAGCGGCTTGGGCCGCGTCGGCACACGCTTCAAAATTTAAATTGCGTATCCGGTTTTTAACGCGCAGGAACATCCGCGGCGGTACAGACAAAATATCAGTACCCAGCCCCAGCAGCATGGGAATCATCTTTTCATCACAGGCTATTTCCCCACAAATACTTACGGTTTTGCGGCGCTGGTGGGCGGTTTGTATAATTTGGTGAACGGTGCGCAGCACGGCCGGGTGGCAAGGGTCATACATATGGGCTACTTCGGGATTAACGCGGTCTGCTGCCACGAGGTATTGGATTAAATCATTGGTACCGATGGAAATAAAATCCATATCGGCAATCATTCCGTCTAAAGCAATAGCAGCTGAAGGCACTTCAATCATAGCTCCCAATGTCACTTTGTTTATAGGGCGTTTGCCTTGTTGCTCAAATTCGGCCAACACTTTATTCAAGGCGTTGCGGACATGGCGCATTTCCTCTACGGACGATACCATGGGTACCATAATTTTAATTTGGGCCGGTACCTCGCAAGCGGTGCGCACCAAAGCACGCAACTGGGTGTGCAGGAGTTCCGGGTTTTTTAAAAATAGCCGGATGCCACGGCATCCCATAAAAGGGTTATGGTCTTTGTCAAATTCATCCAGCGGAAAATCAGGTAATTTGTCGGCTCCCAAATCAGCCAAACGGATAACGACCGGACGCATATCAAAGCGTTTGGCAGTTGCTAAATAAACCTGGTATTGCTCCTCTTCACTAGGCGGTCTGGGTGTATTCATAAACAGAAATTCAGTGCGCATTAATCCCAAGCCGTCCGTAATGAGTTTTTTATTTTCTTTGGTATCGGTGCGCGGGTCAAAATTGACCATTAATTGTACGGGTTTTCCGTCAGCCGTTACTGCAGGTAAATGGTTAATAGTTTTAAGTAAAGACTCCGCTTTTTTTATTTCGCGCTGGATTTTTTTATAACGCGCCAGCGTGTAGCGGTCGGGGTTTAAGATCAGCAGGCCATTTTCGCCGTCGGCAATTACCATGTCGCCGTTTCTGATTTGGCGGTAGGCATTGGTAAGCCCCACCACGGCCGGGATACGCATACTTTGTGCCAGCAAGGCCGTGTGACTAGTTTTTCCGCCCAGGTCGGTACAAAAGGCAATAATTTGGTGTTCCTGCAAATTTAAGGTATCAGAGGGATATAAGTCGCGCGCAATGAGCACCGACGGCGTACGGATATTGCTCCAAAAGGAGCTCTTGCCACCTGTTAAATGGTTTACAATACGTTTACCTACATCAAAAATATCATTGCGGCGTTCCTTAAAAAAGTTATCTTCTATTTTTTCAAAGGAAGCGGCTAACTCTTTCAGGGTAAAGAAAATGGCTGCCTGTGCCGACATATGCTCTTGTTTGATTTTACGCAGGGTGGCATCCTTGAGCATGGGATCTTGTAAAAGCATTTTGTGCATGGACATCAAATTGGCATATTCAGGTCCCAGCATATCGCGCAATTTTTGTTCACAAATATCCAAATCGTGCAGCGTTTTTTCCAAGGCCTGGCTGAACAGGAGAATCTCGTGTTTGATTTCCGTGGCTTCTACATACTGGTTAGTAATGGCAAAATCTGCTGACGGCAGTAATAAAGCCGGGCCGATGGCCACTCCGGGACTGGCAGAAACACCTTTAATGACAAACATTTAAAACTCCTCGTTAAATTTATTTTCAAATAATGCTTTAATAGTTCTTACGGCTTGTTGTTCGTCCGGACCGTCACATTGTAAAAGCAGAGAGGAGCCGTATTCAGCAGCCAACATCAGTACGCCCATAATGCTTTTGGCATCTACTTGTACTTTATCCTTGGTAATTTTGATATCACACGTAAAAGAGCAAGCTGTCTGTACCAGCAGGGCGGCCGGACGGGCGTGCAAGCCCAAGCGGTTGGTTATTTTAATTTCCTGTGTGGTCACGCGAAATCCTCTTTCATCAGAACAGACATACCGTTATAAACGCCAGCACACTCATTAAATATACATACACATTTGGAATACGCAGCCGGTGCGTTATAAACGGGAACAATACAAAAAATAATACCAACACACTGCGTGCTACAAAGTGTACATCCAGTACATCCCGGTTCTTTAAATAATGGTAAATACCAAGTAAAATCAGTCCGCTGGCAAATAAAAGCCCTAACCGTTTGGCATGATAAATCGTGCGGTTCCAGTCAAAGCGGGTCAGTCCAAAGCAGGAGGATTCCTCCTCCCGGTAACTGAGTTGTAGGCCTTGCCAACGTACAAACCACGCAATTATATTGTATATCAAAAATGCCACAACCGGAGCGGCATACAGCGCAACAGTTCCAAATTGGTTAGGCAGTAGCCTGGTTTCAAAGAAGTCCACCCCCAACAGCATCCAAATTAGTATGGCTAGTAGCAGCGTAAACGGCTTAAGTGCTCCCCAAAACAAACGATCCCCAATAGAAGCTGCCGTGATAGATAAACTGCGTCGGGTGGTATTCCATTCTATTACTTGTTCGCTATACTGAGGCAGAGAGGAAATTTTGCATAATTTTTCTTCTTTTTTTGCCAAGGCTCCATAACAGAAGCAAGCCATTACCGGATGAGTGTTGAAGGTATCTAAATAGCGTTGTAACACGGATGGAAGTGCTTCCGGATCGTGTTTGTATAAATGGCGCAGGACCGGGAGCATCACAAAGGCAAAGCCGAGATTTTGATATTTAACATAATTCCACCCGGCTTGCAGAAAAAAGGAACGCCAAAATAATTGTATCCGTAGCCACAAGTTCATAATTACCTCGTTTTTAACCGGAAAGATGGAATTAAAGCTGCCAGGCCCATCCAAGGTACGGCTGCGTACGCCAGTTGGAATGCAAAATGCAACCGGGCCGATAAATATGGAAAAGCAAAAAACATAATCCGTGCACAGAGCCAGGAAATAACCGATACAAACAAAAAGGTCATCAAAAAGGATAAAAGCACGGTGATGGCAAGTGTTTGGGAAATGGCCTGGGGAGATTTGCCGATTTTTGTTTCCAAAAATACAATCCAGCGGAAACGGGCCTTGCGTAAAAGAGCATCCAATAAAGAGTACAATACTGCAGCGGCTGTTCCGCAGAAAAATCCGAAATACAGTTCTATTCCCAGTGTATACAAGATTAGCGGAATAGCGGTAGCTACCACGCCGCTAGGCGGAATAATGCCGCCCAAAGGGGAAATATCGGCAAATAGTAATTCTGTAAAAATACCCACTTGTATGCCGGCTATAGGGTCTCCGATAAGACAGCCGAAAATCGGCCCGGTTATAATGGGGCGCGATACGAGCGTTTGGAACAAGTAAGTTGTGTCCAATTCCAATAAAGCGGCCAGTAAACTCATCAGAATTAATACCATATTACGAATATAAAATCTCTTTTACGGAAATAGATTTGGAACTTGGCACAGCGCGGGTTTCAATACTAATACCTAAATCATTCAAAATCCTCAATGTATTTTTATCTGTTTCGTCTAAAAATACATTTTCGGCTAGTTTTTGGGCTCCTTCCTTAAAGTGCATTCCGCCGATATTAACAGACTTGATATGTAACCCGTCTTCCAAAAGCGGCTGCAAATCCTGCAGACTGCCCAGTAAAAGCAAAATACGCTTAGAGGAGCTATCCATATAACGGACACACTGGGCAGGTTCTAGCACGGTTAAATGGTATTCAAACGGCAAAGAGAGACGCAATAAATTCTTATTAAGGCGTTTTTCTTGCGTTTTGGAACATGGGATGACCACTTCATCAATGTTTAATTCCGGCAGCCAGGCTTGGACTACCTGGCCGTGGATTAAACGGTCATCTACCCGTGCGAAAATAATCGGCATATTACAGTCCTTTAATCAATAACTCCGTGGCATTAATAACAGCCCGTTTCCCGTCGGATTCTATTTTTTCAGCCAATTCCTTATCATTTAATTTTTTGCGGCTGTTAAGTGCAGTAAGCAGCATACTTAAATTAAGCCCTGTAATTACATGGCACTTGGCAGATTCCTTGGTAGCTGTTAGTGCAATATTGGTGGCACTGCCGCCAAAAATATCAGTCAGAAGGACCACGCCGTCCGGGGCATCGGCCATTAATTTTTGCAGAGCAGCTGCGCCTTGTTCAATAGACGTAGAAGTAGTAACGGAAAGCGTTTGTACGCCTTCGGCCGCTTTACCTAGAATTTGGGAAGCGGTTTGCAACATTTCCGTGGCTAAATTGCCGTGAGTTACTAAAATAAGTTTTACCATACTTACAATCCTATATCCCTATGAAATTCAGAAGCACTCAGCCCCTGTTTACGTAATGTTTCGGCCAACGCATGGGCCATAAATACACTGCGGTGTTTTCCGCCGGTACAGCCCATGGCAATGGTTAAGTAACTTTTTCCTTCCTTAATATAACGCGGAATTAAATATTTAATTAAGTCCGCAAAGCGGTCTGCAAATTCAGGCGAATCAGGAAAAGACAGAATATAATCTTGTACAGCTTTGTCCAGTCCGGTTTTCTCTTTTAATTCAGGTACATAGTACGGATTGGGCAAAAAGCGTACGTCCATGACGATATCTGTATCCTTTGGAATACCATTCTTAAACCCAAACGATACAACGGAAATTTGCATATCGCCCTCTTGTTTTAATTCCAACAGAGCCGATAGTTTTTCCTTGAGTTCGCCCAGCTTTAAATCGGTGGTATCAATTACTTTGTCTGCGGCAATTTTAATTGGTTTTAGTATTTCGTGTTCGTGGGCAATTGCGGCTGCCAGTTTCTTGTGCAAAGGATGTTTGTGCTTGGTCTCAGAAAAGCGGCGGATTAAACATTCATCTGAGGCATCCAAAAAAATTACCTTAGCAGTAAAATCATCTTTAATGGCTTTCTTTAGTAAGGCAGGCAGTTCTCTGAGCCGTTCCCCTTCCCGTACGTCTATGCCTAACGCAATGTGTTGCAGTTCGGTGTGATCCTTGACATAAGAAGCAAATTGCTGAAACAGCGCTAAGGGCAGGTTGTCAACGCAATAGAAACCTAAATCACCAAACATTTTAAGCGCTTGGGATTTCCCTGCACCGCTCATTCCGGTAATAATAAACAATTTACGCTTCTGTTGCATGGGGCCTCGTGTTTTGTTTCATGCGGTTTAATATTTTTTTGCTAAATTGCTGCGCAGATAAAATACCGCGTGATTTAAGTTGTTGGTTCAGGGCGGCCACTTCTATCAGTACCGCCAGATTGCGCCCGGGGTTAACGGGTAATGTCAGCGACGGAATTTCTATCCCTAGTAAGGAGGAGGTTTTTTGGTCTACACCCAAGCGGTCAATAACCTTAACAGGCGGTACAAGCACCACTTCCATTTCAATATTGGTTTCGTCCAAGGTGGCTCCTACGCCAAATAACAAATCAATATCCAAAATTCCCAGGCCCCGCACCTCCATGTAGTGCTTGAGCATTTCGGGGCAGGAACCGATTAAAAAACGCCCCCATCTTTTCTGTACTTCTACCACATCATCTGCTACCAAAATATGTCCGCGTTTGATAAGTTCCAAGGCGCATTCGCTTTTGCCGATGCCGGCTTCTCCGCGGATGAGTACCCCGATGCCGCTAACATTTAACAAAACGCCGTGCACATGAGTCATCGGAGCCAAGCGCTCATCTAGTACCCGCCGTATTTCAGCAGAAAAATCTGCCAAGGATAAAGAAGTTTTGAGCAGCGGTACTTCGGCTTGTAAACAGGCTTTGCGCACCGCTGGCGGCGGATTTAAATCCTCAATCATAATTACGCAGGGCACTTGGCCTTCGGCGAGCATATTAATAATACCCGCTTGCAAAATACCCGGCTTGGTTTTTACACAAAATCCGTATTCTGCTTTGCCAAAGAGTTGAATCGCATCCGGCAGGAAATGTTCCATGTGCCCACACAAGGCCAGCCCAGGGCGGTTGAGATTAGGGGTGGGAATATCCCGTTGCAAGTACCGTTTTCCGCAGACCAGTTCCAGGTGAAGACGCTTCACCCGGAGCAAGTCTGCCACGGTCATGGATTTGGTAAATTCCCGCATAATTACTTATTTCTTTTTAATTGGTTTAATTAAACCGTATGTACCGTCCAAGCGTTTGAATATTAAATTAATTTGTTTGGAGTCTTCGTCCAAGAACATCCAGAAAGAATAACCCAGCCGTTCCATTTCATAGGCGGCATCTTCCGGGTTCATGGGCGTTACTTCCACTTGTTTAATGACGGAAAATTTTACATCGTTAGCCGGCAAAATCATCGGCTCGCCAAAGCTGGCCATTTCTTCTACGATAGGTGTTTTCTTGGCGGTGCGTTTAGATTTAGATTTGCTTTTGGCTTTTTTCATTTGCGCTTCAGCTTTGGCCACCGCGGCATCAATAGCTTTATACAAATCATGTTCCACAGCGGAGGCAGAGACAGTGCCCTTGTTGCCCGTGTGTACTACTAGTTCGGCGCGCTGGTTAATTTTCTTTTCTACAGATAAAATAACTTGCGCCCACACTACCTTGTCAAAATAGTGTTCAATTTTATTTACGCGGGCTTGTACAAATTGTTTGATAGCCGGCGTTAGTTTAATGTTTTTTGCGGTAATTTTAATTTCCATAACATCCTCCATTATTATAACGGGAAACCCGTGTATTCATATTTAATCATTAATTGTCCGCGGGTGTCAACGGCGTTTAGAGAAGAAAAACAGATTAGGGGTGCCGTTGTTTTATTGAAAAATGAAAAAAGTGTCCTTGCCCCTTGACTCGTTTTTTTTTTTTGGTACACTTTTCTTATATTGGAATGAAAAAAGGAGGGAAGTGTATGAAAAATGCAAATATGAGCCTTTTGTCATTGCCGAATGTTGTAATCGGCAATCTCAGCCTTAGAAAAAAACGAGATCCCCGATACCGGCTCTCGGGGATAACGCGGGTGGGTGCATTTACGCTAATAGAGCTGTTAGTGGTTGTTTTAATTATAGGTATCCTGGCTGCTATTGCCTTGCCGCAATACCAGGTGGCAGTATTGAAAGCGCGTTTTACACAAGCTAAAGCCTTGGCTACCGCTATTGCAAATGCACAAGAAGTTTACTATTTAGCTAATGGAAAATATAGCGATTCTTTTGATGAATTAGATATAAGTACCCCCGCCTATACCAGGGAAACGGCTGCTATCAAAGACGGTGACCGCCCTCACAGATATTTTACTTGGGGATATTGTGTCATCTTTAATGGGTCAATAAGTTGCCGTATGTCAGGGGGTGGAACTGCTTTTGTTGTATCTCTCCGACATTCAGGACTCAATTGGCGGCAAGCATGTATTGTTTATGACACGGATACAACATCGCTGCAAAATAAACTCTGCAAAAATGAAACAGGTCTGTCCGAGCCGACCGAAACCGGGGATAATTATTTGCGTTGGGTATATCCGTAGGTGTGACGGTAAAGTAAAGGGCTACACAGCCGCTAGACAAATTCCGTTTTCATCGGCCAATTTGACCACTTCTTCCAGGTCCAGTACCAGGGTTTTTTCGGCTTCAAAGGCAAGCAGTTTGAGTCCGCTTTCTTTGAGTGCTTCTATGGTACCCTTGCCGATAACAGGCAAATCAAAACGGTTGTCCTGATTGGGACGGGCTACTTTAACTACCGCCACGGCATTCTTTTTTTCTGCTGATTTTTTGTAAAGTTCACCCGCGCGCCGGATACATTCATCCGTGCCTTCCATTCCCTCTACCGCGATGACCGCATCCTGCCCAACTACGCACGTCAGTCCGATGTCCAGCGCGGCAATAGCTTTGGCTGTCTTGTAGCCAAACGCAATGGTGGCCTCCTCCTCCGGGGTGGGGGTGCGTTTGGATAAGATGCCTTTGGGCGGCATAAAACGTTCTAGATATAAGGCAGAATTAACAAATTCAAACCCTTCCTTTTGAAACTCCTCAATAATGCGCGAGAGTAAATAATTGGGTTTAAATGACTTAAGAGAGGCTAAAAATTTGGCGCCGCGTAAATCCGGCATTAGATTTTTGAAAATAGATGTATGCTGCACGCGCCCGGCCATTAGGATTTTATGTACGCCGTGCTGCTTGAAAAAAGCAAACGCGGCATTAACCTGACCGATACGCAGCGTGCGTGCTACAGCGGCAACGCCCCGGAAGTTTTCCTCCCGGGCGTTACCTTTCAAAACAGCCACCACCACGCGGGTGCCTTTTTGGGACGCTTCGCGGGCGATGTAGATGGGCATTTTGCCTTCGCCAGCAATAATGCCTAAGGTTTCAGTCGTCTTGTCCATGGTTCATTTTCAGCTTAGCAGCAGTAATGCCGCGTTTGCTTTCTTTGCAGAAATCCAATATTTCCTGTACCGCTGCGATGGGATGTTCGGCTTCCACTTTGGCAATAGCATCCTGCAAAAGCATTTTGGAGCGGAACAGCGTTTTAAATGCGCGGCTGACCGTAGTAATTTCTTCATGCGTCATACCAGCCCGGCGCATTCCAATTACGTTGAGTCCTACCAGCCTGGCACGTTCGCCCTGCGCGGTGCAAAAAGGCGGGATATCTTGCGGGGCCATGGTGCCGCCGGAAAGCATAGCCAAACGGCCAATCCGTGCAAACTGGTGCACACCCACCATGCCGGAAGTAATGACACGGTCTGCAATATGGACATGGCCGGCTATACCGGTGCTGTTGCCCAGGATGATATTATTTCCCAAATGGCAATCGTGCGCCACGTGGGAATTTGCCATCAGTAGACAATTATTGCCTACGACGGTAGGGATATCCTTTTGTGTGGAGCGGTGAATAGTCACGCATTCGCGTATTTTATTACCGTTTCCGATATGCACCATACTTTGCAAGGAATCGTCGTATGACAAATCCTGTGGTTTGACACCGATAGTAGCATGGGCAATTACCTCGTTATCATCGCCCATAACCGTATTCTCAATCAGGCAGAACGGACCAATATGGTTATTCTTACCGATTGTTACGTGCGGGCCGATAACGGTGTAAGGGCCAATCACCGTGGACGGATCTATTTTAGCATCCGGTGCGATAATGGCCGTAGGATGAAGGTTTGTTTCAGACATGCAAGTTTTCTCCTAGGATGAACGTCAGGTACGCCTGCGTGCAGAGTTTGTCATTGACATACGCTTCCGCGTAAACACGCGAGAGCTTGCCAAGGCGTAAAATTTGCACGGGCATTTGTAAAGTATCCCCCGGTACAACCATCCCCCTGAATTTGGCATATTCAACGCCTAAAAATAAAGGCAGTTCGTTGGCTTTGACCACCGTCGACATGGCAGCTGCCCCAAACGCCTGAGAAATGCTTTCCAGTACTAAAACGCCGGGCATAATCGGTTTTTGCGGAAAATGCCCTTTGAAAAAATATTCTTTACCTGTAATGCGTTTGATGCCGATACATTTTTTTCTTTCCTCTATGATGTGCACCTCATCTACCAGCAGGAACGGGTCGCGGTGCGGAATACTGTTTTCTATTTGCTGTTTATTTAATATCCGTTGTACCGGCATCGTTAATAACGGCTTTAAAGACGGTTGTTTTGCTTTCATTTATTCTCCCCCGAATTAGCCAGCAGCAGCCGGCCAAACAATACATTGTGTTTATGTCCCCCCATGTGGCACATAATTTTAAGCGGCGGCAACTGTTTGCCAATTAAGCAGAAGTCACCTACTAAATCTAAAATTTTATGCCGCACTAATTCATTCTCAAAACGCAACTCATTCAAAAATTTGTCCTTACCGACGACTACCGCATTTTCCAGGCTGCCGCCTTTGGCTAGACCATGTGCTTTTAAAAAGGCCAGCTCTTCCTCAAACCCAAAGGTACGGGCGGGGGCAATTTGGGCAATGTAATTTTCCGTGCTAAAGGGCAGGGTATATTCCTGGCGGCCGACGAGTGGATGTTTATGTTCGTACACAAAGGTAACGGATAAAGCGTTGGCTGGTTCAGCACTGTAGCGGATAGCTCCGTACGAATACGTCACAGGTTGTTTAAGTATTAAGACAGGCTGCGGGGTATCTAATTCTTTTAGTCCGGCTTGCTGCAGATATTGGACATATACCAAGGAGGAACCATCCATAACAGGCGGTTCCGGGCCGTCCATTTCCACCCGGATATCTGTAATGCCTAATGCGTGTAAGGCTGATAAAACGTGTTCTACCGTCCATACTTCAGCTTTACCTTGGACTAAATTAGTACCGCGCAACGTAGAGCCGACGTGTGCCAAGTCCGCAGCAATAGGCTGCGTACCCGGTAAATCTACACGGACAAAATGAATACCGTCACAAGCGGGTTGAAACGTCATGGTAGACGGGGCTCCGGTATGCAAGCCTACTCCGCTTACACGCACAGATTGGCAAATGGTTTTTCTCATATTATTTCTCTACCGCTTTTTTAATCACTTTTAATTCTTTATAAATTTCCGGCAGCTTGCTTTCTATGGCCATAATGCGCAAGGTTTCTTTCATAGGGCGCGCCGGAGATCCGAAATAAGACTCGCCGGCCGGTATATTGTTGGTAACGCCGGACTGTGCGCCTAAAATAACGCGGTCTCCTACGTGTACATGGCCGACAATACCTACCTGTCCTGCGGCTATTACGCCGTTGCCAATGGTGGTTGTTCCGGCTATTCCTACTTGCGAACACATAATACAACTTTGGCCTACCTTTACATTATGCGCAATTTGGACCAGGTTGTCTACTTTTGTATTGGCTCCTACAACGGTATGGGCCAGTTTGGCGCGGTCTACGCAGCTGTTGGCCTGTATTTCCACATCGTCTTCGATAATAACATTACCGATTTGCGGAATTTTGTGGTGGCGGCCTTCGTGAAAGATAAAACCAAATCCGTCACCCCCGATTTTGGCCCCGGGTTGCAAGATGACGCGGTTTTTAATCACGCATTCTTCCCGCACCACTACTTGCGGGTATAAAATACAATCCGCGCCGATTTGCGTGCGCTTGCCGATATATACTTGCGGAAAGATAACAGTATTGTCGCCAATGGTAACATCATCCTCAATGACGCTGTACGCGCCGACAGATACATTTTTTCCCAGTTTTGCAGATGAACTGATGACAGCCGTTGGATGAATGCCTGGCGTGTGTTTGGGAGTTTGTTTATCCCAGTATTGCACTAAAAGTGTATAAGCCCATTCCGGCTCCTTGGCGTATAAAACATTAGTTTTAATCGGCAATGGCAGCCCTTTGGCCTGCAACGGCAGGATAATAGCCCCGGTGGTAAATCCTGGCGGAACAGTTACTTTTTCTAAGCTGCTTAAGTAACAAATGCCGTCCGGCCGTGGTGCGGTTAAATCACAAATATGTTCTATGGTAAAGTTTTCATCTCCGGCCAGTTCTGTGCCTGTAATAGCGGCTACTTCTTTGAGTGTTAATTTCATAGTACCTCCGGTTTATTTTTTCTTCCGGTATTTCTTGGATTTTTTCAGCCGGGTCACGAAGTCTTTAGTTACGTTGACGGGCTGTTGTCCGTATAAAATTTCATCCTTGCGTACGATGGCACCTATATTGCGCTTCTGTGCAAAGGACTTAATTTCACTGTAAATATCCTGCAGAATTGCTTTCACTTCCTCTTGTTCTAACTTTAAAATTTCCTCGCGGGTTTGGTATTTATAATTGTCAATAAAGAAACTGCGTTCTGCTATGATTTTATTGTTTTGGGCCATTCTCTCTGTAATATCTTCCAAACGCTCCGGTGTATTAAGCGGAGAAGCGGACAGGATTTCGCATCCGGCAAAACTCAAGCGGTTAAGGGTATTGCCTAGCAGCAGGGTGTCTGCGCTTTCAGGCACTTTGGGTCCCAGCGGTTGTTCGGTAACAATGCGTTCGTAAAAGGGTTTGACTTGCCCCAGCTGTCCGGCCAGTAAGCGGTTTTCCGCAGCCAAAGCGGCAATAACCTCTTTAGCATTTTGTACCTCACGCTGTTTGGATTTAATCTTGGCATCAATTTGTTTTTTAACTGCTTGGGTGCGGGGATGCTGGTTGAAGGCTTCATCAATATCAATAAATGCCACGGTCAAACAAGTGCCCGAGCTGGCCGTGGTGGTAAGCTCCTCTACTTCCGGGGCGGGTTGGGAAGTATTTGCTTCGGCATTTTTTTGCTGTTCTTCCCAAGCCGATTGCTTAGCCTGTTCAGAAAGCTGTATGGTATTATCCGAAACAGCCGGCTGATCCGTACGGGTCGGAGCTTGCATGGGGGCTTGCGGAGGCTGGGCGGTTTGAAGTTCAGCGGGAGTACGGTTTTTGGCTTTGATGGTTTCTATGACGGATTGTTCTTGTTGGGTCAGCGCTATTTCCTGGGCTGCCAACGGCAGAACGGCCAAACACAGTACACAAAACCAATAGCCTTTGCTCATACACTTTTTACCGCCCTTTTACAGCATATTAGAAATATTGAAGTAAAAGTGAGAACGGTCCTCATTATTTTTATGGTTTAAACCATATCCCCAGTCAATACGTATGGGTAAAGACGGAGTAGTAAAACGTAACCCGGCTCCGACACCCGCTTTAAACTGTTCTACTTTTGGTCCCAACGAAAAATCCAAATCGCTGGCGTGATTCCAAGAATTACCTAGGTCAAAGAACAAGGCAAACTGCGCCATGGTGCGCCGTCCTTCACGTGCTAGCGGGAAGCGCAGCTCGGCATTCATCACATAGTAGGTCGTACCGCCGTACAAGGGACCTACTTCTCCGGCGCGTTCATAACCGCGTACGGTGTCAGCGCCGCCCAAGAAGAATTTTTCATACGGAGGTACTTCTCCGGTACGTCCATAAGAGCGTACTGAGCCAACTTTATTAGAAAGAACAAATACAATTGGATAATTTCCGCCAATATTAAGTACGGTGTAATTAAACACAGAGCGGGCATTTAAGTACCATAAATCCAAATCTCCGCCCACCGGGCCGCCAGCTAAAGATACACCTAAAGAATTGCGCCAACCCGAGGTCGGATCCCACATATTATCCCGGGTGTCTATAGCAAAGTCCGCACTGACAGAGGACATATCGGTTTCCCCTTTGGCAATATAATTATCGTCGCCCGGATGTGCATTGGGTTCTCTAAAACGCGCATCAATATCGTAAATGTTGATATTTTCAAAGGAATAGCCAAAAGTCAGCTGGTAAATATCGTCATTAAAACGCGGTCCGATACGTAAACGGCCGCCGATACGTTTTTCAGTATAGGCTTGGTTTTCGGTAGCAAAGGAACGGTAACGGCGAGTATTAAATAAGTCCACGCCCAAGGAGGTAGGTTTGTCATAAATCCACGGGGTAGACCAGGATACGGTGTAGTCCAAAATTTCTTTACCGAACAGGGTACGCAAGGACAAACGCTGGGCCCGGCCAAACAAATTCATGTGGTTAACGGATAATTCCCCGTACAAGCCGTCCATAGAGCTCATGGCGATGCCGGCAGTAAACATACCGGGCCGTCCTTCTGAGATATTAAAGTCCAAATCTACTTTTTGCGGGTCAGCAGTAGGCTGGATATCTATTTGTACGTCATTGATGAACCCTAAATTCATAATACGGGTTTGGCTGCGCTGGATTTTTTGTGCATCGTACAAATCGCCGGGTTTAATGGAAATTTCACGGGTGAAAACATACTTTTTAGTTTTTTCATAACCCGTTACATCCACGTGGTCCACGTAAAAGACGTGCCCCTCGGTGATATCATAGTTAATGTTCAGGCGCCCGTCTTGTATGGTGCGCTGCGGGTCAATGCGGACTTGTAGGTAACCCTTGTTGGCATATTGTTGTTGAATGGCAGAAATAGTATCGTCAAAATCCTTTTGGTTGTACAGGTGTCCGGTGCGGACGTAGGTATGTTCTTTAAGTTCTTCCGGGGTAAATACGTTGTTTCCTTCAAAAGTGATTTGACCAAAATCTACTTTTTCGCCTTCAGTCAAGTCATAAGACAAGGTAACTTCTGTCTTGTCTTGGTTGATATCCACTTTCGGTTCACTCAAGTTAAAATCAGCGTATCCTTTATTACGCCCGTAGAGCATCATTTTAACCCAGTCTTTTTGTAAATTTTGCGGTTTAAAAACTTTACCGGGGCGGTTGGAAGCTTTTTTAATAATTTTTTTAGCAGGCAGAGGGCTTTCTGCGGTAATGCCGTCTAGGTTTAGTGCAGCCACGCGTACGCGCGGACCTTCGTCAATGATTAAATTAACGGTAACTGTTTTTAATTTTTCATTGGGGATTACTTCATAATTGACTTGTGCATTGATGTAGCCTTTTTCGGCGTATTTGGCTTTAATGCGCTCCATGTCGCCGGCTAGTTTGCCTTCATTGAAAGGGTCTTTTACTTTTAATGTCATGGCGGAAGTAATGGCACTTTTGCCCAGTTTTTTGCGGCCTTGATAGGTAATGCGGTCAAAAATCGGTTTTTCTTCCACCAAATAGGTAATGCGGTGGCAATCGTGGACGGTACCTTGTTCGTCCTTACGGGTGCCTTTGGAACGGGAAATATCTACTTGTACACTGTCAAAATTTCCTAATGCAGAAATATCGCGGACGTCTTCATTAACGGTAAAACGATCGTATAATTCACCTTTTTTAGCGTGGGAGGCCTTAGTGACAGTGTGTTTGCGGATATTCTTTAAACCAGAAACAGATACCTCGCAAATCATCCACGGCCCGTCGGCATTAATTTCCTCGGCAGCTTCCTGAGCCTGTGCGGTTTGAATTACTAACAGTACACACGCCAGCAGCGGTGCAACCCATTTTGTAGAAAACATTTTATCCCCTTTGCCCGTATTAAACAACAGCCCGCGCAAGACTGTCCTTACGCGGGCTGACGGATCCAAACAAAAACTGCTCCGGGACCGGATTATTTAGCCGGTCTCTTGGCCAGACCGCTTTTAATGCAATTGGTGCACACATAAGCTGTCTGGGTTTTGCCTTCTAACACCACTTTTTGCTTTTGCAAATTAGGGCTGAAGGTGCGTTTTGTTCTTAAGTTAGAGTGGCTGTAAGATCCGCCGGATACGGGGCCTTTGCCACAGATAGCACATTTATACGCCATAAATTCCTTCCTTAATTTAAGATAAATTCGGTATATATATTGTAGTAAATCTAGCGCGTTTTGTCCATTAAACTGTTTTCTGTTTGGGAGGAAAGAAATAACTGACCGCCATGGCCAGGGCCAAAATTCCTACGATAATCCCTAAGGATAACAGAACGGGAAAGTGTATATAGTGCGACAGTAACATTTTACCGCCGACGAATAACAAAATAATTGAAATACCGTATTTAAGATACGGGAATTTGCCTGTCATGCCTGCCAATAAAAAGTACAGGGAGCGTAACCCGATGATGGCAAAAATATTGGAGGAGTATACTAAAAACGTATCTTGCGTAATACCTAGTACTGCCGGAATAGAATCAGCCGCAAACACTACATCCGACATTTCAATGACCAACAAGGCGGCAAACAGCGGAGTAGCAAACCATTTGCCTGCCTCTTGAATAAAAAAGTTCTCCCCGTGGTAATCGGTTTTAATGGGCATTATTTTTTTAAAAATGCGCAGTATCCAAGAATTACCCGGGTCAGCTTTTTCGTCTTCCTTTTGCAAAAGCATTTTGGTCGCAGTAAAAATAAGCAGTCCCCCAAACACGTAAATCATCCACGCAAAAGCGGAGATAAGTTGTACGCCGACAAAGATAAAGATAAAACGCAAAGCGACCGCCCCTAAAATACCCCACAACAGTACCTTAGGTTGCAGGGCTTGTGGCACAGCAAAATAGCTGAAAATCATAATAAATACAAACATATTATCCACCGAGAGTGAGTATTCCAATACATACCCGGTGTAAAATTCTAAGGCGTGTTGCGGCCCTTCAAACAGCCAAATGGCTCCGCCAAATAAAGCAGCCAGGCCAATCCAAATGCCTACCATCACGGCAGCTTCTTTGACAGACACGTGTCCGTGGTGTTTATTTAATACTGCCAAATCTATAAACAGTGCAGTTAATACCACTATCCAAAAGGCAATCCACATGGCCACAGATACGCTGGTTGAAACAATTTCCATATTACATATCCTGAGAAAGCAAAATAAAAAAGCTGAGGATGGGAATCGAACCCACAACCTACGGTTTACAAAACCGTTGCTCTGCCAGTTGAGCTACCTCAGCGTTTCCATTATTATCATATCAAATTTATTAGCTCTTTCACAATTGCCATATGCGGGAATTGGAATATGATAAAATAAAATTTTAAGGAGCAAAAATTTATGTCCAAGTATTTTTTCCTATTGATAGTATGTATGGCGTTGTCATCTGTGGGAGCCCAAGCATCTGTATGTGATGCCAAAAAAGATCTCACGCTGCAGCTAATGCACAAAGAGTTGATGCGTAATTTTAAGGTTTTAAAAAAGCAGAAACCTCCTGTGTACTATTTATCTTACACGTACGAGGAACGGGAGGTGCTTAACCTGGAGGCTTCTTTTGGGGAGGCGGAGGTTCAAGCGCGGGAGGAACGGTTGGGTGATGTGCAGGTACGGGTAGGAGATTTGACATTAGATAACACACACGCTTTAAAAGGGGAAAAAGAGGATTTTGCACTTTATCGCAGTACCAAGATGCCCTTTCCAACCGTTACTGATGCCTTAGCCTTTAAACGGGAGTGGTGGAACTTAACGGAGGAGGCTGTCAAGGATGCCCAAAAACAATACAGCCAAGTATTGGCTCATTCCCGTACAATGACGCAGGCTAAGGATTCTTCTGCGGATTTTGTATTTCCGCCGAAAGAAACCTTTTGCCAAACACAAACTTTTTCACCCGTGGATGTAGAGGCAATTAAGAATTTACTGGTACAAGCCTCCAAATTACCGCAAGGGAAAAAATATGTGCTGGGATATAACATTCGTTTTGGCTATACGCGCGGTCACCGCTATTTTGTAGACAGTCAAGGCACCCGTTTAAAAACGCCCTATGCCCGGATGCGTTTAAGTTATGAGCTGTTTAACCGGACGCAGGACGGTATGGCAGTAGAGCGGTTTAAGGATTATAATGTTTTATCGGCAGCGGAATTGCCGGACTTGGAACAGCTTTCTGCGGATATTAAGCAGTCGCTGGCCGAACTGGAACAATTAAGTAGTGCTCCGGAGGGAGAACCGTTTACTGCGCCTACTATTTTAAAAGGCAAGGCCGCGGCGGTTTTTGTGCACGAAGTATTAGGGCACCGCTTGGAGGGACACCGCCAAAAAAATGAATCGGAAGGACAGACTTTTACAGGAAAAATTGGCCAACAGGTTATCTCGCCCTTGCTGACAGTGGTGGATGACCCGACTCTGCAGACCTTTAACGGACACGCCTTGCGCGGGCACTATATGTATGACGAGGAAGGAGTCAAATCCCGCCCGGTGACGCTGATTGAAAACGGAGTGCTCAAAAATTTCTTAATGGCCTCTAGTCCCGTGCAAGGCTTTACCCGCTCTAACGGACACGGGCGCAAGGAATTGGGCCATCGCGCGGTGGCGCGTATGGGCATAATGAGGGCCACTTCTTCACAAACTGTGCCGTATGAGGAATTGGAAAAGATGTTGCTCGCTGAAATTAAACGGCAAGGAAAACCGTACGGTTTTATTGTAGAGGATTTAGGTGGTGGATTTACGTTCACGGGTAAATCCATGCCGCAGAGTTTTAAACTGGAAACAAAACTCGTGTGGCGCGTTTACCCTGACGGGCGTAAAGAAATGGTGCGCGGGTTGGATATAGTTGGTACGCCGCTGGTAAGTTTTAACCGCGTGCTCGCGGTCGGGGAAGATGATACAATTTTTGACGGTTCGTGTGGGGCGGAATCGGGCTGGGTACCGCAAACAAATATTTCGCCCAGTTTATTGTTAGAGGCTTTGGAAACCGAACGCACGGAAACGAGTCCGTGGAAACCGCCGCTGTTACCTTCTCCTAATTTGCAAGAAGGGGGTAAAAAATGAGACACCTCTTTTTAGCGGTTGCATTATTTGTAACGGGTCCTTTATGTGCGGCCGTTTTGCCTGATAATGTTTATTTCCGTGCGATGGCAGACGAAATGCAGCGCAGCAAAAAAGAGTTGCGTTTGCCGGGGGAAGTAAAACCTTTCTATGTGGCGTACCGCATCAATGTTACCCAAAGACAAGTGTTTGAGGGAGAACTGGGGGCGTTAGTCAGCCAAACAGATGAAAACCAAAAAGAAAATACGCCCCGCGTATTGGTGGGGGTTTATTTGTATGCAGGAAATGCAAAGGAAAACAGCTCGGGCCTGGAGGAGGAAAATATGTCCTTCAACCAGTGGCGTTCACTGGGTAGTTATGAGTCGCTCAGGTACAGCTTGTGGTATCTAACAGATCTTGAATATGTGCGCGCGGCAAAGCGGGCCGAAAAGAAAATTGCCATTAAACGCAATAAACACTTATCTGCGCATGAGCCTGAATTTTCCCGCGCGCCACAGGCGCAGTTTATAGACGAGTTGACAGATTTTCAGCCGCACCCGCGGGCAGATTACAATGCCTTGGTACAAGAGCTTTCCGCCCAAGGTAAATCATATCCTTATTTAGAGTTTTATAAGGTCATTATTGAATTTGGCCAAAAGCAAAGTTTCTTTTTGGACAGTGAGGGAAATTTCTCGCAGGTGCAAACACCCCAAAACACAGTTACTTTTTCCGCTAAATTTCGCAACCGGGACGGTTTGTTGGAGGATATTATAGATTTCTATGTTTTGCCGGCAGAGCAAGCTGCGCAAGAGCATTTTATCCGTCAGAAAGCGGAAAAATTTTTGCAATATACACAGCGTATGCATAACGCCAAAAAAGGAGATTTTTATACAGGTCCGGTATTATTAGTGCAGGATGGTATGGCGCAATTTTTGGAGCGCTTGCTGGTTAATAATTTGCGCAACACCAAGCCGCTGCTGATGGAATCTAATTTAGAAGATGCCAGCGTAGGAGAGTTGGTAAAAAAAGTGGGCCGCCGTGTTATGAGCACGGGGTTAGAGGTGTCCGACCAACCGCAACTGCGCCAATACAAGGGTATACCCTTAAGCGGTTTCCGCCCGATAGATGCTGAAGGGGTAAAGGCACAGCATTTGCAAGTGGTAGAAAACGGAAAATTGAAAGAAATTCCTACTTTGCGCAGCTTGCTTCCGGGGCAAAAAAGAAGCAATGGCCATGCACATACTGCAGGTGGTAGGTATCCGCGCGCGATGTTAAGTAACATATTTGTGTCGGCACGGGCACCGCTTACGCAAGCACAGCTGGAGGAAAAATTAATGGCGTTGTGCCGTGCGCAGGAACTAGAGTATTGTTACATCATTCACTCGTGGCAGGGCCGCGGCGGACTAAATGTGGCGGAACGTATTTATACAGCTGACGGACGGCGCGAGTGGGTATACGGTTTGGTAGCCGAACAAGAAAATGACACGCGTGCTTTGCGTGATATTGTGGCGGCGGGAGATACATTAGAAGTGTTTTCTGCACCGGACTTTGCGCTCGTAGCGCCGAGTTTATTAATAGATGAGGTGGATTTAAAACCCATAGAGCGCGATCCGGACCGTCCGCATTTAGTTCCTATGCCGCGATGATTTAATACCCCGTTTTGAAATATAAGCGGGGTTTTGCAAAGTATTATTTTAGGATATACATATAATCCCAACCTTGTCCGTGTTCTTTTTCTTCACCTAATCCTAAAGAACGGCAGATTTGGCGGTTTACCTCGCCTTTGGAAAAGCAAACGATATCGCCTTTTTTGAATTTAATACCGATGGCCTCGGTATCCAAGTCATCAAAGAATTGCAGATAGGCTAATTTGGATCCGTTTATTTGCGCTTGGGCATTTGTTGCGTCGTTCATAATACCAACCAGGTAACCTTTACATAGATAGAAATTTCCATATTGAGTGCTGTTATAAGAACAATTATTAGAAGGAATAGTTACAGCGAGGTTGTCCAAATTATCAGTATACGTTCCGTTAGCTAAGAAATAATCTTCTTCTGCCTGGCGTAAAGCACTTACAAGAGGCACTAAACGCATTAGTTGTGCCTTCCGTACTGCCTTTTGGTATTGCGGCAGGGCAATAGCTGATAGTATACCGATGATTAATACCACCACCAGTAATTCAATTAAGGTAAATGCTTTTTTCATATATTCTCCTATGTTGTTTTGTAATCTTGCGACTCGTCGCAAGGCAAATCAATAAATAATCTTTTGCACTAAACGCCTAAGTATAATTTACCAAAAAAAAAAAACGAGTCAAGGCCTATGTTTGGGTCCAGACACATTTGAGACTAAAAGCCCCGACGAAAAAGGGCTTCAAAAAAATATTTTAAAATATTTTTAAATACAGGAGTTTTTATGACCCGTTTTTACTCAAACAGCAAAAAACAAATCATTCTTAACC
>JAZNWO010000002.1:0-23865 GCA_045593365.1 Candidatus Avelusimicrobium sp. | reverse complement strand
ACCGCATTGATTATGGTACCGGGCAACGCGCCTGTGTGGCGTACGATGCTGACAAAACTTCTATCAGCCACCAAATTTGCAAAGCCGAAACAGGTTTAAGCGGCCCGTCAGAGGGATATTCGTCCACTTATTTTTATCTGTGATTAATTATAAAAAAACTGTCCGGAGGTTTTTAAATACCACAGGTTGCGCAAAATCAAGAACACATTTACCGTCACATATATTCCGGCCATTACCTGGTGAAAACGCCGGATTTTAAACGGAAACACCGGGTATTTGTACAAATGATACAGCCCCGCCAGGCTCCACAATCCCCACGGAATGCCGCTCAAAAAATGCGCAATTGCTACTGATTTTTCTTCAAAAATAACCGGAGCTACCACATACGGACAATAGATGCGCAGAAACGGCGTTATTACCGCAGATAGCAAAAGAATCTGCCACCACCAACACATAAATTTCCGTCCGAAATTTCCCCGGGTACTTCCGTACCACGCCGTTAAAACGGCCAAATATACCAACTCTATATAACTAAACACCGTATACACTAAACAGGCCGCCGGTGCGCGCCCATAGGTGGTATGCTTTACAAATATGATATAGTCATAGTGCTCAAATATCAAAAAAAGGACATAGAACAAACTTAAAGAATAGAAGAAAATCCGCGGCCAATATTTCATAAAAATCTCCAAATAGGATATATTATCTTAATTATAATATATACCCTATTTAGATTATAACATAATTTAACTAATCAGTTTCATCTATTCCTTTACATCCTTATCGTCATCGGAATATTTAACCTTCAGCGGAATTTTTTCCTGCTCCTTTCCACGGTATTTTTCAATAAATTCGCAAAATATTTTATCTTTATCTGTCAGATCAATGCAACCGCCGCTGCCTGCCTCTTTTCCTCCGTGAATAAAGAAATTGTCCCGGCCTGTTTTTTCGTTTTGCTCCGGGGTTTTTTCTATCGGAAGACGGCAATCTCCCCACGCATATCGGCCGCCCGGATATTTCCCCATGGTTTTTCCGGCAACCGAGCCGGCGGCGGAGAAGATATCATCCTTAATCGTCGGACGTTGCACCAGCTGCGGATTAACAAAATAATTCCCCTCCGGGATAGGGCCACCCACCGATTGTTGGCGATAATTGGAATAGTCAAACTCATCTCCAAAACGCGGGGCTCCCGATACAGCAGGCAACCGCTGCGTAATTTCCTTATCTTTGCCAATAACTGCCGTTGTGGTTAATGTGTGCCCGTCAAATACAATCTCCTTAATATACGGGTGCGGAGTTCGCGGCGCGGGTTTCTCCCCTTGCCCGAAACGGTAAGGCTGCACGGGGCTTTTTTCCCCGTTTATCAAACGGAAAACATCCTGTTGCGGATGATATTTTTGCTCCTCCATAGTTTTCTCCTTGGGTAAATTAAACTGCAAAAAGGTACGCCGGGTACATCCCCGGATTAACTATTCAAAATGATGAAAAATACAGCAGAATTTTTAATACAAACGAAAGATAGTAACTTCTTTGGAGTATATGTAATATACCAAATTAATTAGTATTTTGTCAAGCGTTTTCTCTTAACAAAAACCTGAATTTGTAGCAGATTAGTACAGGAAATTTAATCTTAAAAAATTCTCTAATTTGGCGGCGTGCTCTTGTAAAGGCGATTTGCGTTGTAAGATGTGTGTTGCTTTAACCGGAAAAACATCCCCGAGTAAGAAGGAATGCTTGGGGTTTTAATAAAAAACCCCCGCTTTTGGCGGGGGGGGTTGCTAAAATAACAGTTATTAAAACTTCACACCCATTTTAAGCATAATAGTCCAGTACGTCAAATTATCATGCCCAAAACGGTCCTTTACATCGCTGCGCAGACCGACCCAATTGTAGCGGCCCTCGGCACCAAAGACGACGGTTTCGTCCAAATCAAATTCAATACCCGCGCCCAACATCCAGGCCACATCTAAACTGTCATAGGTTTTGCTGGTGTCGGCAGTTTTATTTTTTTCTTTGACATAGGCATAGCCGCCGCCAATACCCGCCGTCCCGTACAAGCGCGTCATAGAGCGGGGAAATAAATAAGCACGCCCGGTAACCAAGGCTGTGCCGGAGCCAGCGCGAAAATCGGCTGTGTCTCCGCTGGTAAGCGTAATTTCATCCCCGCGGGAAAACCCGGCATAATTGCCGTCTAATCCCAAGGTAAACCAAGGCAATACATTGCGTACAAAAGCAATGCCGCCGCTAAAACCGGTATCGCCGATTTGCAGGGTTTGCCCGTTTTCAGACCATTCCTTGAGCGGTAAAGTTACCCCCGCGAAAAATTCCACGCGCGAAAGATTGGTATATAAACCATAGGTTGACACTTCGTCGTAAGCACAACAAGTGTGTTTATCGGCAGCATACACTGCCGGGGCCAAACATAATAAAGCCACTAGTACTAGTTTTTTCATAACACTCCTCTCAAAAATATACTTCTCTTATATTTTATTTTTTTGAAATACCTTTGACAATACACAATTCCCGCCGGGTGTCTACAAAGGTGCCGTCTGCTACTTGGCGCACGAGTGTTTCCCATTGTCCACGCGCTTTTAAGAGCTGCTCGCAAATATCACGCACCGCTCCGTAGCCGCCACATTTGGGCGAAATATAATCGGCCAGGACTTTTACTTCATTTACTGCATTGGCTACTGACAAACGCAGCCCCACCGCTTGCAACAGCCCCAAATCAATAATATCATCGCCAATAAAGGCTGTTTCTTGCGCAGTCACACCAAAACGGACACAGGCATCGTGCAGCGCAGCGGTTTTATCCATCGCGGAATAATACAAAACATCCATACCCAACATTTTGGCCCAGTACTGCAAAACCGGAGCCGACCCGCGCGAAACGATACCTGTCCGTACGCCGCACGCCCGCAGAAAAATCATCCCCATACCATCTAGCGACTCAAAATTTTTTACTTCAATGTGGCGGCCATCCCCGTCGGTGTACCAGCACAATTTGCTATCTGTCATTACACCATCCACATCGGTCAGCAACAGCTTGATTTGTTTAGCTTTTTCAATAAAAGATTTATTCATAACTAAATTATATCAATTCCGCCATAGCACTTGAAAATTATATAATTAAAGTATGAAAAAACTTTTATGCATACTGGCCGTACTGGCGTGTTTGGCGGGTTGTACCCCCAAGACTGTCATTAGCCCCAGTTACGATTTTAACCGGATGGACCGCATCGGCATTATGGGATTTGCCAGCCCGTACAGCGGGCTGTCTGGCGTAGAAAACTTGTTTGCCAAGTATTTAATTGAATCCGGTTTTAAAGTAGTGGAACGGGCGCAGCTGGACCAAGTGCTCAAGGAACACAATGTATCGGTATCCGGGTATTTATCTCCGGCTACCACCCGGAAAATCGGAGCGATTTTAGGAGTAGATGTACTGCTGGTAGGGGAAGTATCTTCATACACACCTACACGCAAAGAATTGACGCTGGTATCCTCGCACAAAGCAGAGACGCGGCCGGTGTATGCGCAAATTATGATACCCGGGCCGGACGGGAAACCAGTGGCACAAACACAGCAGGTGGGCACCGCTTATAATGAAACTACCGACGTGCGCCCCCAAGAATACACCATCAACGCGCAAGTGGGCATTATTGCAAAACTGGTGGATGTGGAAACGGCGGAGATTGTGTGGATTGGCTCTCTATCGCAAGACAGTTCCAGTGCCTTAAATGCCGCTGACAGTATTGCGCGCAATTTGGTAAAAAGTTTTACCAAAAAACTGTCTAAACGGAAATAAAATGAAACCTGTTACTGAGCAAGAAAAAACCTTAGCTGCTGTTGCTTTTCAGGGATTTTTTTCTATATTAAAAACAGTCCTGTTTTGTTTGCTGGTGGCAACGGCGGTATTGCTTGCCAGTCAAAGTACGGTCGCTCCGGTAAATGCACGTTTGTTGGGTAAATATGCGATAGAATGCGTTACGTCTAAAATTCAACCGCATCGGCAGACCGCTCCTAAGTTTTACACTGTAAATTTAGAGAAAGAAACGAGGTAAATTATGTTAGATATTAAACAAATTGTTGCTGCGCCCGGGGAAATTAAAAAACGCCTGTCCTTGCGCAAACCCGAATTGGCCGCGCAAGTAGATACGGTATTAGGTGTATACGAAAATTACAAAAAAGCATTGGCTGCAGTGGAAGAGCTACGGGCCAAGCGCAACAGTTTGTCTAAACAAATCGGCCAAATCAAACGCGAAAAAGGCGACGCTGCAGCTCAAGAAGCCATGAAAGAAGTTGGTCAGTTAAAAGACACTATGGCTGCCAAAGAAGCCGAACTGGAGCCGCTGAAAAATAAAATTGATGATTTATTGTTAAGCATTCCCAACTTGCCGCACGAAAGTATCCCGGTGGGCAAAAGCGATGCTGATAACCCGGAAGTCAAACCGTGTGATATCCCACTGCCGAAATTTGATTTTAAGCCATTAGACCACCAGGCAGTCGGCGAAAAACTGGGTATTTTAGATTTTACTGCCGCTGCCACCTTGTCAGGCAGCCGCTTTGCTTTGTACAAAGCAGACGGGGCCCGCTTAGAACGTGCAATTATCTCTTTCTTTTTAGACACACACGCCAAAAAAGGCTATACCGAAATTTTGCCGCCTGTCATTGTCAATGAAGAAATTATGTATGGTACCGGGCAGCTGCCTAAATTCCGTGAGGATATGTACGAGCTAACCGGCGAGCCAAAACAATTTTTAATTTCCACCGCCGAAATTCCGCTGACTAACTTAAACCGCAGCCGCCAAATTGCCGAAGCTGAACTGCCCATTAAACTGACTGCGTGGACGCCGTGTTTCCGCAAGGAATCCGGCACATACGGCAAAGATACGCGCGGCCTAATCCGCAACCACCAATTTAACAAGGTAGAACTCGTAATGCTTTCTAAACCGCAGGAGTCTTATCAGATGTTAGAAGTCATGGTAGAAGATGCACAGGATGTACTGCGCCAATTAGGGCTGCCGTATCACGTGGTGGAGCTTTGTTCGGGCGATATTGGTTTTTCCTCGGCTAAAACTTATGACATTGAGGTGTGGATGCCCAGCGAAAACCGTTTCCGCGAGATTTCCTCCTGCTCTAACTGTTTGGACTTCCAAGCGCGCCGTATGGGAATGCGCTACAAAAACGCCCAGGGCAAACTGGAATATGTGCACACTTTAAACGGCAGCGGCGTGGCCGTGGGCCGTACCTTTGCCGCCATTTTGGAAAACTTCCAACAGGCCGACGGTTCCGTAATTATTCCCGAAGTATTACGCCCGTATTTTGGCAAAGATAAAATTGAGGCCCAAAAATAAATGCGCAAGCTGTTTCTCCTCCTCGCTGCGCTTTTTACCGCAATCGGAATACTTCCGCTGCAGGCGGAAGTAAAATTGCCGCCGGACATTATAGAAAATGTTACGGTAGGCATTAACGGCGTGTATAATTTGGATTTTGATACCGCTAACGAAAACATACAGCAAGTATTTCAAAAATATCCTGACCATCCGTTCGGCCACTTCGGCCACGCAATGGTAGCGTGGGCGCGTTATGAATATGAGTTTGAACTAAGCGATACAGAACAACAGAAGAAATTTGAAAAAATTTTAGACAATTCCATTGACGGTATCAAACGCTGGATTAAAAAGTACCCCAACGACCCAAACGGTTACATGGGCCTGGGGGCTCTATATGGGCTGCGGGCGATGTTTTCTATGCGCACGCGCAGTTGGATAACGGCCTATTTTTCCGGGCGCAAAGCAATTGGCAATTTGGAAAAATCCATGGAACTGGACCCAACGTATTATGATGCCTATTTCGGCCTGGGGATTTACAATTATTTTGCGGGCACCTTGCCCAGTGTAATTAAAGTACTAGCGCGCATTGTAGCGATAAAAGGCGACGTAGCCCAAGGGGTGCAGCAGCTTAACGTCGCACGTGAAAAAGCTACCTTTACGTCAGACAGTGCCAAGCTGATTTTAATTGAAGTGCAAAATAACCGCCTGAGCCCTTTTTATGCGCCGGATAAATCGTTGGAATATATTAAACAATTACACGCCAAATTTCCCACCAATCCCCTGATGCACTATGTGGTGCTGATTTGCCAATTTGAAAATGGACAATACGATGAAGTGATTGCTGGCGGTAAAACATTTTTAGGGCTGATTGGCTCTAACAAATTCTACAAGGAAATCTACCTTCCGCGTGCTTACACCGCCATTGGCACGTCTTATATGGCCAAAGGCGAGTGGGAAAAAGCACGCGAGGTGTTTGAACAGGGCCGTGCAGCGTATGCTTATCAAGCGCCTAGCCGTTGGGGCGTGTGGAACGAGTACCGATTGGGCCAAGTATATGACGCGCTCGGGTTGCGCTCCAAAGCTATCGCCCAATACAAAAAAGTGTTAACCTTCAAGGACAAATGGGGTTTTGACGAAGCAGCCAGGGCCGGGTTGAAAACCCCGTGGAAAGCCGCCACCGGCAAAGAAACCGGTCCGCTCCCGCCACAAGGATAAGGCTTGCCCGATTAACGGTATTCAAAAACTTTTAAGGTATCAGTACTGCCTTTTGATACTGCGGCAAGGCAATATCAACTAGCTGTTGTAAAAAGTCGCTTTGCCGGTATTAAAAATATCGTTCGTAGTATTTCCGATGCAGAAAGCATATATTACTTGGCAAACAATCCTTATACTACCGACGTAAATAATTTAGATATCCATCTCCCTAATCCTACTTCATCAGACTTGGAGACCGACGGATTCGGCTTTTATTATTATTCGTGGGGGTATTGCATATTGGAACAAGCAACTAATAAAATTAATACGTATTGTATATTATCAAATAAAAAAATCCAACCAGTGTAGAAATGGAAAACCGTGTAATTTCTTATTTGATTAAAAACACTCCAACCGGGTTTACCCGGGCTTGTTATTCCTACGGAACAGATTTAAATTCTCCACAAGAAAAAGTATGCAAAAACGAAACAGGCAAAACAACCGCGGACCAATCCCAAAATCCGTTGCGCCAATATGTTTATTAATAAAAGGCATGCGCTTTGACCCATTTTTATATAAATTGTGTCTTTTTCTCCGTCGGGGAAAAACAAAAAGCGCCAAAAAAGCCCTTTTTAAGAGGTTTTGCGTAAAACACAACAAAGTCATTGAAAATTACGTTTTGCGGACTTTGCGCGCGGGTTTTGGCGCAAATCGCCTGTTTTTGGGCAGATTTTGAAACAAAAGTATACTTTTTTGGATTGTTATTTTATGCCACCAAAAAAACCGCAACCCAAAGTTGCGGTTTTATATTTAGCAGATTTTGCTTAAAAACTTACTCGTTGTTATCTTTAGTAACTACAGCAATTTTGTTTTTAAGCGGCTAGCCAAATTGTCCAATTCTTCCAATGTGTGATAATGTACAATCAAAACGCCTTTTGACATTTTGCGCCCGTAACGCACTTCCACTTTCGTGCCCAACGCGGCCTGTAAATCCTGCTCAAACGATACCACCTCGGGCGGCTTGGGAAGTTTTTCCGCAGCAGGCGCCGCTAACGCACGCGCGGCATCCTCGGCCTGGCGGACGGACATTTTGTTTTTTAACATCCGCTGAAAAAGTACTTCCCGCTTAGAAACATCCGGCAACATGAGCAGCGCACGCCCATGTCCTTCGCTGATTGTGCCATCCTGAAGGGCCTCCTGTATATGCTCCGGCAATTCCAACAAGCGCAGCGCATTAGAAACCGCTGCTTTGGATTTGCCGCAGTATTGGGCTAAATCGGTTTGGGAAATTTCAAACTGGCTCATCAAATTACGGTATCCCAAGGCAGTTTCTATAGGATTTAAATCCTCTCGCTGGATATTTTCTATTAGAGCCAGGGCGCACATTTGCTGGTTGCTCAAGCGTTTGTGCACAATGGCATCAATCTCCTTTAATCCAGCCAACTGACTGGCCCGAAAACGGCGCTCCCCAACGACAATTTCATACTTATCCATTCCTCCGTCATACACCACTACTATCGGTTGCGTCAATCCGTGTTCTTTAATAGATTGGGCTAATTCCTTTAACTTTTCTTCATCAAAAATCCGGCGGGGTTGATAACGGTTGGGGATAATTTTGTCTAAAGTAATTTTTTGCACCGAAGCTCCGTCAGCGGCTGCCTGCGGATAATTTACTTCCTGGGTTTGTCTGAGTAAAGCATCTAAACCTTTTCCTAATGCTTGTCTAGCCATATCAGCCTCCAAAATCGTAATTATATGCGCCGTCGGAGTTTATGTCTAAATCGGCATATTCGGCTACACTTACACCGCGGCGAGACAGAAATTCTTTTGCTAAATCAAGGTAAGCTCGCGCGCCCCGGCAGGACGGTTCATAATCAAAAATAGACTGCCCAAAGCTGGGAGCTTCTGCCAAACGTATATTACGCGGAATGGGCGTTTTATATACCTTATCTCCAAAAAAGCGGCTTACCTCTTCAAACACTTGTTTGGATAAATTCATACGGGAATCATACATCGTGAGCACACCACCATCCAGTTTTAAATTGTTATTCAAGAACTGGCGGATTTTGGAAATCGTACTCATAAAATGGGCTAAACCTTCCATTGCATAATACTCACATTGCACGGGGGTGATTACGCTGTCGGCTGCCATTAGGGCATTGAGCGTCAGCAAACCCAAGGACGGAGGACAGTCTATAATAATGTAGCGGTACATCTTACGCAGCGGCGCCAACGCTTCCTTGAGCATATTTTCCCGGCCCTGTATATTTACCAACTCTACTTCGGCTCCAGCTAGGTTTTTACAGGTAGGAATTACATCCAACATTTCATTAGATGTTTGACGCACCACTTCTTCAAATGTAGCGTTTTTTGTGAGCAAATGGTAGATTGATTTTTGTCCGTTTTCTACTGTTACGCCTAATCCGGACCCGGCGTTTCCTTGCGGATCAAAATCCACCAGCAACACCTCCTGGTCCAAATAAGCCAAAGCATAAGCCAGGTTAATTGCCGTCGTAGTTTTCCCTACACCACCTTTTTGGTTTGCGATTGCTATAATTTCACCCATAAGCCCTCCTGCTATTATTAAAGCAAAAATAAAATAAAATTGCAAGTGTTTTCACGTGAAAACATATGGCTTCATAAAATTTTTAAATTACAAAAAATGTTTTCACGTGAAAACTAACAGGACAAAGAAATAGAGGTTTTTTGCAGATAAAATCTGCCCTGTGCGTGAGCAAGAGTTTATTTAATTAGACGAATGCGGCTGAGAGGCCAATGAATAAACCAGGCCGTTCCTTTTATGTTTTTAAAGGGAACAGGGCCCCAAAACCGGGAGTCGCAAGAATCATCACGGTTATCGCCCATAGCAAAATAAGTATGAGGCGGAACAATGACCGGACCAAAATTATCCCGCAGAGAAAGACCCAGCTCATGCTCTAGCTTTCGGCTTTCCCATAAGGCTTGGTACACAGCAGGGGAAACTTCCGGAATTTCCTGTATTGTCTCTCCTTTTGGTTTACCTACCGTCACTACTGGAGCCAAACGTTCCGTCACACGGAATACTTCATACCCATGCAACGGCTCTGCCTGGTCATTAATGTAAAGCTGTCCGTCTTTTACTTCCACTTTATCTCCCGGCAGCGCGACCACCCGTTTGACATAATCGCGTCCGTACTGGTAGCCTCCGCAATTAATTTGGTCTTTTGTGATGGCAGGAAAAGAAAAAATAATAATATCCCCCGGCTTAACCTGTTTAAATTGTCCAAAACGGATATTTGTAAGCGGAATACGGAACCCGTATGCAGCCTTGTTAACAAACAAATGGTCTCCTATTTGCAAAGTATTATACATGGAAGCAGACGGTATCTTAAAAGCTTGCACAAAGAAAAACATTATAATAGAAGCTACAAATCCAGCAAAATAAATAGTGTTAGCCCAATCCAAATCAAATTTAATAATAGCTGTTCGGCGTTCTCTTTTCTGTTTTGCATAAAAAAAGCCGCCTACAGAAATTGCCGCTATGAGCAACCAGGCTGCTATATCTTTTTTGCTAAGCCCGCTATCTAAATTAATCGCTGCTCCATTGTTTATAATAAAGCTGAAAATGGCATAGATACAAGCCAGAAAGAAAAGCAAAAATCCAGCGTGCCATATACCAAAAGATATGGGAGTATCTAGTTTGTTTTTTTTAAAAAGCTGCTTGCTAACAAGAGAAAAGATATACATTACACAAGCCGCCAGAAATAGTCTTTGTTCCATATTGTTCCTTAAGTTTTCACGTGAAAACTATTTGATTTCGGTATAAATTTGTAAATATTGCGGCTCTGCCGGGGGATATTTTTTATTCGTACGCGTACGAGCATTTTTTCCCATTTGTTCACGTAAATCAGTGTTTTCCAACAACTCCGCCATCAAGACACTAAGCAACACAGGGTCTCTACCGTTAAATACAAAGCCTGTTTCGCCATGCACTACTACACGCGGCATATCACCCACCCGGCTGACTATTCCGGGCAAACCGCAGGCACACGCCTCTAATAAGGACAAAGGCAAACTCTCTGTCTCCGACGGCAACACAAACACATCTGCCCCCTGCAAATACGGCCGCACATCCGGTACTTCTCCGGCAAAAAGCACTCCTTTTTCTAAATGGTTTTTTTGTACAAAACGCTGCAGGCGAACTTTTTCAGGACCGTCCCCTACTAATACTAGCCTGGCGTGTGGATTTTTGGCATAAACCGCAGCAAAAGCCTCTAATAACAAAAGATGATTTTTTTCCTTAGACAACCGCGCCACACAACAAAACACCACATTTCCGGGCACTAAATTCCACTTTTTGCGCTGGGCGGCACGGGCTTGCGGATCCGGAGCAAATTTAGCCGTGTCTACCCCGTTGCGTACCAAGCGCATTTTTTGAACGTCATACTTTTGTTTTTCTTTCAAAAAATCAGCCGTTTGTTCTGATTCTGCGCAGCTAATATCGTCGGCATTCTTTAAAGAACGGTCCCACAAACGCAGCAAATAATTTTTTTTGGATAAGTCGTAGTGCGGCGTCGTCAGTAACGTAAATTTCGTCCGTTTTTTGGCTTGACGGCACAGTTCTATCGCGCGGTATAAAAATGCGTGCACCACATCGGGCTGAAAGGTTTGTATTTCGTTAGTCAGCCGCACTAAAGCTCCCGCGGTTTGCACCGGGCTAAATTTTTCCTGCAAATCCAAAGACACTACTTCCAATCCGTCTGCACGCATATAATTTGCCACGGTTCCGGCGGGCTTTAGAGAAATGATTTTGACCGTGTGCCCTGCCTGCCGTGCCTTCAAGGCCAAAGTACGCAAAGCATTTTCTGCGCCGCCCAAATCTGTAGTCGTGCAAACGTATAGTAGTTTCATGGTATTATTATAGCAAAGTTATCTGATTAGCCAGGCAAAAACCTTTCTTTTCTGCCCGGAGGCCTTGACTCTTTTTTTTTTTTTGGTAAATAATACTTAGGCATTGGTTGCAAGATATTATTTTTTGACTTAGCTTGCGACTCGTCGCAAGGTTACAAAAAGACAAAGGAGAATATATGAAAAGAGTAAAAGAGAATAAAAAAGGATGTCATCCCCAAGGAATGGGCGGCCCGCAGGGTTCGGGGATCTCCCTTATTGGTTGTATTCATAAGGAAAAGACCTTATTTAATAAAAACACGAAAGCGGGAGATTCCCGATTACAACCTTCGGCAATGACGGCCCTATTTAATAACGGCTTTACACTCATTGAACTACTCGTCGTTGTTTTAATCATCGGCATACTGGCCGCTGTGGCGCTGCCGCAATATAGAAAAACGGTCATGAAAACGCGTTATATGCAATTAAAAATATCGGCAGAAAATTTGAAACTTGCTCAAATGGCTTTTTTCTTGGCAAACGGAGATTATACTGAAGATTTACAAAATTTAGATATTTCTTTATCCGGTGGACAAATAGATACCTCTGATTCCTCAAAATATGTATGGCCGTGGGGTTTTTGTACTGCCACCTTTGATGACAACAAGCATCCTCAAATAAACATTGTATGTCAAAATACGGATATAAATCTCGCGTATCGTCTGTCTATGAATCCTAACAAACAGGTAAGAGATTGTTATGTGTACGGTTCCGCAAAAGAAGAAGATTTCCCGATACAAAACAAAGTATGTCAAAATGAAACCGGACTATCCGCCGCCTCTTCTCACGCTTCTGCTACGCCTGATTATGTCCGCTGGCGGTACAATTAGCGGTGTTCTTTGGTCGGATCTCTATAAGCACAAACCGCAACTTTAAAGTTGCGGTTTGTGTACATAAATCCCTGCAACCGAAGAAGTCGTTATTTACTCCATCGGTTTAAACTGATCCTTGCCTACTCCGCACACCGGGCACACCCAGTCCGCCGGGATATCCTCCCACGCTGTACCCGCGGCAATGCCGTGCTCCGGGTCTCCTACCGCCGGGTCATATACAAACCCGCATACTTCGCATACATATTTCATAAAACACCTCCGATAATTTATAAATGAGTTGCGCTCTTGGGCGTCTTGCCTTTGATTACTTTGTGATAATACTCATACGTCAGTGGCTCGCCTTGCATCTCACAGCAGCCCGCATTACGCACGCGGCCGATAAACAACGTATGCGTGCCGACGTCCACCGTCTGTTCCACTTCCGCTTCCAAAAAGCTCAAGGTATGCTCCTGCACAATCGGCGCACCCAGCACGCCGCGCCGCACGTTTAATCCGGCGAATTTGTCAAAATTTCGCATCGTGCGAAACCCAAACCTCCCGATAAATGGTAAATCTGTCTTTTGCTCCAACGGCATCGCGGCAAAAATATGGCTTTTGCTAATCAGCTCATGTGTAAAACTATCTTTATTGACGGAAATGGCCACGCGCGCGGGCTCGGCCGTGACCTGAAAAACCGTATTAACAATCAGCCCGCCGTCCTGCCCGTCTGCCGACGAGGTTACAATATATAACCCATAGGTAATATATTCAAGCCCCTTGATTAAATCCGTGTCGGTCATTTGCCTGCTTTCTCCGTAATTTTTTGCGCAATAGTCAGCCCCAACTGACGGCACTTTTCCAACACTTCTTCCGTCGGTGCAAATTTGGAAGACACCACCGGCCCGGCCAGTTCCACTTGCACGGCTTTGAGCCAATCCGCCAGCGCATTGACAGGTGCAGGATTCCACCCGTACGAGCCAAACGCTCCGCCGACTAAATTTTTCTTCTTTAAGCCTTTTAAATAACACAAAACATCTGCCATGGCCGGAAACATTTCCGAATTAATCACAGGCGTACCAACTACCAAACCGCCCGCATTTAACAATTCATAGGCTACTTCACTGCGGTGGCAGTTGTGCATAGACATTTGTTTAACTTCCACGCCGCCTGCGCGCAATCCTTCCGTCACATATTCGGCCATTTTTTGTGTACTGCCCCACATCGTGTCATAAACGACCACCGCTTTTTTCTGCGGTTTTTGCGTCGCCCATTTTTCGTATAAAGAAACAATGCGCATCGGGTCTTTGCGCCAAATAAATCCGTGGTCCGGCGCAATAATTTTAGGCGTAATGCCCGATTTTTTGAAATTGTCTAAAAAGCGCAAGGCTATATCGGAATAAGGCAAGACGATATTGGCATAATACTTTTCCGCTTCGGGCAGCCAAATATGCTCGTCATTTTCGTCATCAAAAAGCTGCGCGGTAGCCAAGTGCATACCAAATACGTCATTAGAAAAAAGCACCTGTTCTTTTTCCAAATAGGAAAACATACTGTCGGGCCAATGCAGCATTCGTGCTTCCGTAAACGAAATCGTATCCCCGCCAATGTCAATTTTGTCGCCCGTCTTAACAGGTTTTATTTCAAACGAAGGGTGCAATTGTGCGCAGACATTTTTGACACCCATATCAGAGGCATAAATTTCTTTCGGTTGTACGGCCTCTACCGTCTGAGGAAGTGCGCCTGCGTGGTCCAGCTCGGCGTGATTGGAAATAATAATTTCAATTTTTTCCGGGTCAATTACGCTTCTAATGCGCGCCATCATCTCCGGGAAAAATTCTTTTTTAACGGTATCAATCAGCGTGGTTTTTTCACTCAGTACCAAAAAGGCATTGTAGGTCGTGCCTTCTTTGGTGGAATACCCGTGGAAATCACGTATGTTCCAATCAATCGCGCCCACCCAATAAACTTTATCGGAAATTTTAACTGCTTGCATATATTATTTCTCCGCCTGCCACAATCCGTGAATATTGCAATATTCGCGCGCCATCACTTTATCGGAGCCGGATTTAAATTTTACTTCGGGCGCTTCCCCCGGCTTTAAGTATTTGCGTTGCACCTTGCCGCATTTTTGGCAAATCAGTTCCACAAATTCTATATAATGCGTGTCAATCATCGGATGGGCAACGCTACCTACTTTAACTAAATATCCGCCGTCAATTTTTTCAATAACAGGCACGTGTTTTTCAGCCGCCCCATCTGAAGTGCCGGGTATCAACTTTTCCATCGGCTCTCCACAGCACACCAGTTCGCCTGCTCCGCTATGCACTACTTCTACCACCTTACCGCATTTCTTGCATTTGTAAATCGTGTTAAGTTCCATCATACCTTCCCCCTTATACATAATGTTTATACCATTATAATAATCTTTTTAGAGGTACTCAAGTTCTTTAATTAATTAGTAAATTAAAAACTGTGGATAACTCTCATTTTTCATTTTAAGGCTAAAAATAAAAAGAAATAAAAGACTTTGTTTGCGGAGCAGGGGGGAGGGGCTGTTTTTATTAAAAACCCTAAATTCCTATGTTTTTTCAAATTTAACAACAAAAAGAGATTTTTAAGGGTTGACTGGACTCTTTATAATTGGTATTATAAGGTATCTTATAAAATGGCGGAATTGTTGTGGATAATTTTTCTTCTAGCGATATTTTAGCCTCTGTACTCCAGCAGTTAGAAACTAAAATTGGCAAAGATTTATATGAAATGTGGTTCAGTCCTACAGTTTTTCAGTTGGACGAAAATACCCTGCTGGTTACGGTGCCCAATGACTATTGGCTTAAAACTATACAAAGCCGCTACGAGGAAATGATTAAAGAATTATTCTTAACCAGCCAAAACAAAACCATATCCATTATCTATACTATTAAAGAAAACAAAGATACCGTACAGCAAGTTTTAGATACACTAAATCAGCCTCCGGTTCCAACAACAGTGACTATTACGCCGCGTCCGGCTTTTCCGTCACGCTTAAATACAATTTATCGCTTTGATAATTTTATTGAGTCTCCGTCTAACCGCTTTGCTTATAAGTTAGCACAGGCCGTAGCTAATAAACCCGGCGAACGGTCTAACAATCCGTTGTTTATTTATTCCACGCCAGGACTGGGAAAAACCCATTTACTGCACGCGATTGGAAATCAAATTTGCCAAAATAATCCACACGCTAAGGTTTTGTACATGGCCGCGGAGGAGTTTGTAGCGGAGTATGTAGAAGCTATTCCTACCAATTCTACCGATGCCTTCCGCCGCAAATACCGCTCCCTGGATTGTTTACTCATGGATGATATTCAGTTTGTGGCCGGAAAATCGGATAAAGTCAGTGTACAGGAATTTTTCTATACGTTTAATGCACTGTTTGAGAGCGGAAAACAAATAGTGCTTTCTTCAGACCGTACTCCGCAGCAACTGGATTTAGACGAGCGTTTATCCTCCCGTTTATTATCTGGACCGTCCTGTGAAATTAAAAAACCATATTTGGAAACCCGTATTGCTATTTTAAACCAAAAGCGCGATGCTATTCATTTTGATATTGGTGATGATGTTATTGCTTTTATTGCAGAGGGTATACAAACCAATATCCGCGAATTGGAAGGGGCTTTCTTTAAACTCTCTTCCTACTGTAATATGCACAATATTACACCGACTATTGCTATCGCGCGCGAGTTACTTTCCGATATTTTAAGCCAGGAGGAAAAGCGCCTGGCCATTAATGTAAACAGTATCAAAAAAGTAGTCGGAAAACATTTTAAATTAAATTTAGAAGACTTTGAATCTAAAAGAAAAACCCAGTCCGTCGCCTGGCCGAGACAAATAGCTATGTTTTTATGTACCGAGCTGACAGATATGTCGCAGCCGGAAATTGGACGGGAATTTAAACGTGATCATAGTACCGTTGTACACGCGCGGGACTTGGTAAAAGAAAAAGTAAAGAACGATCCTTTCTTTTCCGCAGAGATAAACCAAATTATTAATGAAATTAAAATGGTGGATAACGTATAAAAAAATGTGAATAACTGTTGGATAACAATAAAAAACAGTTTATAAAAAAAGCAACTGTGTACACTGTTTATAAAAAAGAAAAGTTATGCACAAAAAATAAAAAGAATTTGTATAGTCCGGTAAACAAAATTAACAATATCAACAGGATATATAATAAATAGGATAATAATATGAAAATAAATATTACGAAAGAAACACTGTTAGAAGGAATCCAAGTTATTTCAACCGGGGTATCCTCCCGCACAACCTTGCCTATTCTTCATAATTTTTTAATTGAAACACAAGCAAACAAATTAAAATTAGTACGTACAGATATGGAAATGGCTACGGTACACTATATCAAAGCGGAAATAGAGGAAGAAGGCAGCTTGACGGTTCCATTGAAGGAGTTTTCAGAAATTATTAAAAATTTACCGGACGGAAAAGAAATCAATTTGTTTACAGGTGAGAATAATAAATTTCATATTAAATCCGGTAAAAGCAAGTTTTGGGTCATCGGTACGCCAAAATCTGAATATCCGGCCATACCGGAGATTGAGAAAACAGGCAGTGTGGTCTTAAGTCCGCTGGCTTTACAAACGATGATTGATAAAACGGCTTTTTCCGCTTCTACCCAAGAAACACGCTATATTCTAAACGGTTTACTATGGACCAATGGCCCGGATAAATTTGAAGTCGTGGCTACCGACGGCGGACGTTTGGCAGTGGCCTCACATCCGTCTTTGGCAGACAGCGGTGAGTTTAAAATTATTATTCCGACTAAAATTTTAAATGAAGTGGTCCGCTTTATTTCACTGGCTAAACCGGATAAAGATACCCAAATTAAGGTCAATGTGGCCTCTAACCAAGTCAGCTTTGAAATGAAGGAGACAACCTTTATTTCGCGTCTGATTGAAGGAAATTTTCCGAATTATAAACAGGTTATTCCAAGTAAGAAAAATATTTCCTTTGAAATTTTTACAAAGGAATTGTTAGCTTCTACCCGCCGGGCAGCTTTGTGTTCCGGAGAATTTGGAAGTACCGTTAAATTTCATATTGAACAAAACAAGATGACTATTTCTTCTACTTCCCAAAATATGGAATTTACCGATGAACTCCCTATTGAATATGATAAGGAAGCTTTTGATTGTGCCTTTAATCCGCAATACATAATAGATGTGCTTAAGAATATTGGCAGCGAAAAAGTATCCTTTTCCTTTGTAAATGCCTCCCAACCGGTATTGATAGAACCGGTAGGTAATGCAGACTTAGAGTATGTTATTATGCCGGTGAGAATCTAGTGAAATTGGGAGCGAAACCGCGTAAAATTTGGAATGAATCCAGCGAATTAAACGGCAAATTTAACCGTCTTAATAAACAGTTAAACCGTTTATTGCTTTTGGATCATGTGTGGACAAAATTAATTGGAAATAAGGAACGTTTTTGGAAGTTGATAGCTGTACAGAAGGGAGTGTTGTTAGTGGAAGTAAAATTGTCTGTTGCCCGTAATGAATTAATTGCGAGGCGAAATCTTTTGGTTAAAGAAATTAATAAACATTTTGATAAGCCGTGGATAGAAAAAATTGAAATTGTGAAGGATTTAGGAGCCAGTCATGAGTGAAGAAGAAAAGAAAAATTATGATTCCTCTAAAATTCAGGTATTAGAGGGATTGGAGGCGGTACGTAAACGTCCTGCTATGTATATTGGTTCTACGGGACTGCCGGGTTTGCATCACTTAGTATACGAGGTAGTAGATAACTCCGTAGATGAAATTTTAGCAGGCGGCGCTACTACCATTAAAGTTACTATCAAGGATAATATGACCTGTTCGGTGGAGGATGACGGACGTGGTATTCCGGTAGATTTAATGACGGGGGCTAAGGATCCTAAACTTCGCAAAAAAAGTGCTTTGGAAGTAGTTATGACGGTCTTGCACGCTGGCGGTAAATTTGACAGCGGTGCATATAAAGTGTCCGGCGGTTTGCACGGAGTGGGTGTGTCTTGTGTAAACGCTTTGTCTGAGAAAACAGAAGTAGAGGTAAAAAAGAACGGTAAAATTTACCGTCAGCAATATACCCGCGGTAAACCGGTAACGGAAGTGGAAGAAATCGGCAAAACCGCCGAGCACGGGACAAAAGTTACTTTTACGGCAGATAAAGAAATTTTTGGTGACGTGGCTTTTGTGTATGAAACCATAGCCAACCGTCTGCGTGAACTGGCTTTTTTAAATGCCGGGGTAAAAATTTTATTTACTGATGAGCGCGGAGAGGAAGCGAAAAATGTTACCTTCCATTATGAGGGTGGTATTTCGCAGTTTGCTAAGTTTTTAAATACAAATAAAACCGTCATCAATCCCGAACCGATTTATTTAACCAAAACCGTCGGGGATAATTATATTTCCTTTGCTATTCAATATAATGAAGGCTACAGTGAAAATGTGTTTTCGTTTGTCAATAACATCAATACGATAGAGGGTGGTACACACTTGTCAGGTTTCCGCGCCTCTTTGACGCGTTTGATTAATGAGTACATCAAAAACAATAATTTGTCCAAACAACACAAGGATTTATCTGTCAGCGGAGATGATATTAAGGAAGGGTTAGCGGCTGTGTTATCTGTTAAAATTCCACATCCGCAATTTGAAGGACAGACCAAAACCAAATTGGGAAACTCCGAAATAGAGGGTATCGTCCGTTCTATGGTAACGGAAACCTTGTCTACTTTCTTTGAAGAAAACCCGAAAACCGCGAGAGCTATTTGTGAAAAATGTATTAATGCCGCCCAAGCGCGTGAAGCAGCCCGAAAAGCGCGTGATTTGACGCGCCGCAAAGGAGCCTTTGAGGGCGGTGGTTTGCCAGGCAAACTGGCCGATTGCCAAGAACGCGACAGCAGCAAATGCGAAATATTCCTCGTGGAAGGGGACTCTGCCGGCGGTTCTGCCAAACAAGGGCGTGATCGTGTGTTTCAGGCCATTTTGCCGCTGCGCGGTAAAATTTTAAATGTAGAAAAAGCCCCGCTAGTCAAAATTTTATCCAGCGATACGGTGCGTGATTTGATTGCAGCCGTGGGGACAGGCGTTGGCGAAGGGGAAGGCGGTTTTGATATTTCCAAACTGCGCTACCACAAAATTATTTTAATGGCTGATGCCGACGTGGACGGACAACATATTTCCACCCTGCTTTTAACCTTCTTCTACCGCCAATTGCGCCCGCTTATTGAACAAGGGCACGTTTATTTGGCACAGCCGCCTTTGTATAAAGTAAAAAAAGGCAAGGTGGAGCAATATTTGCAAACTGAGGACCAAATGCAACAGTGGCTGATGAAGGAAGGGCTTTCCACCGTTAGCGTAACGGATAAAGACGGCCAAAAAATAGAAGGCAAAAAATTGGGAGCTTTACTCAAAGTCTTGCGTGATATTGAAGAAGTACTAGCGATGTTGGAAGTTAAAAATATCACCCTGCAGGATTTCCAGGCCTTCTTGTCCGAAGGCCGCGTACCGGTGTACCGCATTCCGCTTACTAGCGGTGGGTTTAGATATTTCTACGACGAAAACGAATACCGCACCTATGTAGACCAGTATATTTTGGAGAAAAAAGAAGAACTGGCTGCTGACGGAGTAGATATTACCACATTAGATGATGAAAGCCTGCAGCCCGAACACCAGAGCTTATTTGAATTTGGTAAACTCTTGGCGTGCGAAAAGAAATTGGAAACCTTGGGTTATAATTTTGCGCAATATCCCAAAGTAGAGAACGAAAAAGAACGTATCCATCCGCTCTTTACTGTGAACAGTGGCAAAACAGATGTACTGGTATTTAGCTTAGCCGAACTGTTAAAAGCGGTGAAGGATGCCGCTTCCTCCGGAGCCTCTATCCAGCGTTATAAAGGTTTGGGAGAAATGAACCCCGAACAATTATGGGAAACCACCATGGACCCTGCTAAACGCAAACTCATCCAAGTCAAAATTAATGACTTGACCGATACCGAGCACGCGTTTACGATGCTTATGGGGGACAAAGTAGAACCCCGCCGCGATTTTATCCAATCGCACGCGCTAGAGGTAAAGAACTTGGATATTTAAGAGCCTTTGACAGGAGTTTATAAATTATGAGTGAAGAAACGATGTCCGCGGCAAACCCGCAAAATAACAACGTAGATTTGTTTGGAAATATTGAACAGCGCGATATTGCGCATGAAATGCGTTCATATTATATTGATTATGCCATGAGCGTAATTGTCGGGCGTGCTTTGCCTGACGTGCGTGATGGTTTAAAGCCGGTACACCGCCGGGTGTTATATTCTATGAACGAAATGGGTTTAAAATATAATAAACCCTACAAGAAATCTGCCCGTGTGGTGGGAGACGTGCTTGGTAAATATCACCCGCACGGTGATACTGCCGTGTACGATACACTGGTGCGTTTGGCACAGGATTTCTCTATCCGCCAACCGCTAGTGGACGGACAAGGAAACTTCGGTTCTATTGACGGAGATTCTGCCGCCGCCATGCGTTATACAGAGTGCCGCCTGGCTAAAATTTCTGACGAACTCTTAAATGACTTGGACAAAGACACCGTCAAAATGATTCCCAATTATGACGGCTCTCTCATGGAACCATCCGTGCTTCCGGCCAAAATGCCTGCTCTCTTGGTCAACGGGTCTTCCGGTATTGCCGTTGGTATGGCCACCAATATTCCTACGCACAATTTGGGCGAAGTGTGCGACGGTATTATTGCCTATATTAAAAATCCGGCTATTACCGTCAAAGAAATGATGAAAATCATTAAAGGACCTGATTTCCCGACGGGCGCTATTATTCGCGGTACGCGTGGTATCTATGAATATTTTGAAACCGGCCACGGTAGTGTAAAAGTACAAGCCAAGACGGAAATTGAAGAAAGAAAAGGCGGACGTGAAGCCATTGTCGTCACGGAAATTCCGTACATGGTCAATAAAACGGCACTGATTGAAACCATTGTTGGGTTAGTGCGCGATAAAAAGATTACTGATATTGCCGATATCCGCGACGAATCGGACCGTCGCGGAATGCGTTTGGTCATTGAAATCAAACGGGATGGCAATGCCCAAGTGGTGCTAAATCATTTGTTTAAGCATACGCAGCTGCAAAGTTCTTTCCCGGTCAATATGCTCGCAATTGTGGACGGACGCCCGCGTGTGTTATCCTTAAAAGACGTCATGAAATGTTACGTCAAACACCGCCAGGAAGTAGTTACCAACCGCACGAAATTTGATTTAAACAAAGCAGTACGCCGCGAACATATTTTGTCTGGTTTATTAATCGCTATTGCCAATATGGATGAAGTAGTATCCATTATCCGCAACAGCACCGATGTGCCGGCAGCCAAAGTGGCTTTAATGAATAAATTCAGCCTCTCAGAAGTACAGGCCCAAGCTATTTTGGATATGCGTTTGCATCAACTGACCCAGCTGTCTAGTGCCGCTATTGAACAAGAGCAAAAAGATTTGTTAAAACTCATTGCCGAACTGCAAGGCATTTTGGCAGATCCGCAAAAAATCCTGGATATTATTGTTAACGAACTGTCCGAATTAAAAAAGAACTACGGGGATGGCCGCCGTACGCAAATCGGGCCGGATTTGACGGATTTATCCATGGAAGATTTTATTGAAAAAGAGGACGTAGTCGTTACCATTTCTAACGACGGCTATGCCAAACGCATTCCGCTGGCTACTTACAAGAGCCAAAACCGCGGCGGCAAAGGTATTATCGGCGGCAAGACCAAAGAGGAAGACTTTATGGAGCATTTGTTCATTATGTCCTCTCACGCTACCGTGCTGATGTTTACTAACCGCGGGCGTGTATATGCGTTGCGTGCGTTTGAAATTCCGGAAGGCAACCGTATGTCTAAGGGTAAAGCCTTAGTCAATCTCTTGCAGCTCAGCGGCGAGGAAAAAGTGACCTCTGCCTTGCCGATTGAGGATTTTGACCCTAAGAAACACGAGGGCGAAAAAGCCTATCTGACGATGTGTACCCGTTTGGGCAGTATTAAACGGGTGGAACTCGGCGAATTTGCTAACATACGCCGCAGCGGTATTATCGCTATCGGACTGGAGGAAGGAGATGTTTTAATCAGTGTACAAATGACGTTTGGTAAGAGCGATATTGCTATTGCTACTAAGCAAGGCAAATCTATCCGTTTTGATGAAAACGAAGTGCGCTGTATGGGACGCCCGGCCAAAGGGGTGCGCGGTATTTCGCTGGCCAAAGGTGACGAGGTAATTGGTATGGAACACGCCCGGACGGACAGAGAACAACCGGATGTGCTCTCTGTGTGTGAAAACGGCTATGGCAAACGTACTGCTTTTAGCGAATACAAACGCCAACACCGTGCAGGTATGGGTATTATTACCATTAAAACAACGGAACGTAACGGCCAAGTAGTGGGTATTAAGCTTGTGGATGAAACCAAAGACTTAATGGTTGTCACTGAAAAAGGGATGACTATTCGCATCCGCTGCGAGGAAATCCGCTCCGTCGGCCGCAATGCACAAGGCGTACGCCTGGTCAAACTGGAAGAAGGCGATAAAATTGCCCGTATTGCCCCGGTTGTAAAAGACGACGAGGAAGGGCAGGAAGTCCCCGCAGCAGCAACCACAGCTGCCGAAGCAAAATAAAGTATCCTTCTTGTAAAAAATCCCCCGGAAAGAGGAATCCGGGGGATTTTGCAATCAGCAGCGCAAATTTAAAAAATTAAATCATAATAAGAATCGCCCCAACTGTTTTTGATAAATTTAGCTCCCAATCCCGCACAAAAGGATTTTCCTTCATCATTTGTACTGGGGGTTATACAGGCTATTCCCGTGATAGCGGAGCGGGTGGCATTATCTTTTTTCTTTTGTTCTAAATAAGCGACCAAATGAACATTTTCCTCTTGGGCTGCCACAGAAAAAACAGCATCAGGAGCATCTCCTTCCAAAAATACATCCCATTGGCCTATTTTATAACATTGTACTGTAAAAGAACCTTCGCCTACGTATTGGCAAGCTCCTTCATTGGGTGGAATTTCTATATCTAACAGTTCAAAACTGCCAGCATAAGTTCCATTAGCCAAATAGTATACTTCTTGCGCCTTGGCTAAAGAGCGGACTAGAGATACAATGGATATAGCTTTTGCTTTTTGGACAGCGCGTTGGTATTGCGGCAGAGCTATCGCTGCCAGTATGCCGATGATAAGGACAACGACGAGTAGTTCAATGAGTGTAAAGCCGTTATTAAATAGGGTCGTCATTGCCGAAGGTTGTAATCGGGAATATTCCGCTTTTCTCTTATTTGTATAACCAATAAGGAAGATCCCCGATAGAAACACTCGGGGATGACATCCTTTTTTATTCTCTTTTACATTTTTCATATTTACTCCTAATATCTTGCAATAAACACCTAAGTATAATTTACCAAAAAAAAAAAACGAGTCAAGGGGTATGTTTGGGTCCAGACACATTTGAGACTAAAAGCCCCGACGAAAAAGGGCTTCAAAAAAATATTTTAAAATATTTTTAAATACAGGAGTTTTTATGACCCGTTTTT
>JAZNWO010000001.1:0-15417 GCA_045593365.1 Candidatus Avelusimicrobium sp. | reverse complement strand
GAGTTGGATGTTTCGCTTCCCGGCGGAACTGTTACGGAAGCGAGCAGCGATTCTGTACAGTATGCCGACGGGTCCATGTACCGTTTTCAGGGAAAGCAATCCGTGTATGGAACTCCAAAAGGAGTTAACGGAGAAGTGAGTCTAGAATGGTACTATGACCACGGACCTTATAAGATGGCAGGTAAACTCTCCTGTATGGAAAACCCGGCTACAACCAAATTCGCTGTGTGCCAAGCTTTAGGCGGCACGCTGCGGAAGGAAGTATGGGGGCAAAGGCACTATACCATATCGTTTTGATGCGTTACAAACGGTTTTCAATGCAGCGGTTTACGCTCAGTATTGCTTACCACGGCCCCCCAATGGTATTCTTCATTGGCCAATAAATTTCCTTCGTCGGTATAAGTTTTACGCATTCCTTCCAACAGGCCTTCCGTGTAAAACTCTTCCAAATACTTATGCCCATTAGGGAAAAAGCAAAAGCGGTCTCCGTCCAGGCGGCCGTTTTTGTAATTTTCCTGATACCACAAGGCACCGTCCGGGAAATACATTAACCGTTGGCCCTGGCGTTTTCCGTTTTCATAATTTTCTTCAATATTAAGATTACCGTTGTGATACAAAACAGTGCGGGTACCTTGCAATTTGCCGTTTTGATAGTAGGCCTCTACGCAAGGGTCTCCGTTGGGAAAAGAGGAAGTCCACGGGCCGTCTAGCAGCATATTCTTATAGTTTGCGTGTACGGTAATGGTACCGTCTAAAATATATGTAAAGTACTGGGCCGGACCTTGCAATTTCCCGTTAACGTATGTTTCGCGTGAAAGGAGACGTCCTTTTTCATCGTAATGCAACACTTCTCCCTCTAATAAATTGTTGCGGTAGGTAGCTTCTGTGCGGACTTGTCCGTTTTCATCAAATTCCTTTACCGGGCCGTCTGGGATATTACCTAGCTGTTCCAAGGTGGCCCCTTGTGGTGTAACAGTTACCTCGGCCACTTCTTTCCCATTGACGTAAAAGGATCGGGTTCCTTTGTTTATTTTGACAATTGTACCATCGTACGCTGGCGCATTAGCCGGCGGTAATACTGGCAGAGGGGTGCCATGAATCGTGCGGTCCGACAGATCTATCAGCACACCGTCCTTGTATTGTTCGGTGAAAGTAACTTCGCCAGTTGTTAAATCAATCATGGCCAGTTCTCCGTCTAAACGGCCATTTTTGTAATGTTTGACGGTTTTGGTAGATGCTTTTAATTCGGTTACTTCTCCGTCAGGGATGGTGCCTGCGGTATGAATTAAGTTATGATCCTTATCTAAAAATTCCGTCGCTAATATAGTAGCACGGCAATAGCAGCGTTTCTCCGGCGTTACAATGCATAGTAATTTTTCTTTCATGGCTTTTCTCGCTACTTCTATTGTACTATACTTTTTACATCTGTGTATGCAAAAGAAGTACTTGACAGAACGCTTTTTGGTTAGTAACCTGTAAATATAGACCTTTTACAGAGGGGGTGTATCATGAGTGAAATAATTTTAACAGACGCAAATTTTGAACAGGAAGTTTTACAACAGAAGGGAGTTGTGTTGGTGGATTTTTGGGCACCATGGTGTGGCCCGTGCCGAATGTTGGCCCCGGTGGTGGAGGAGTTGTCGGCACAGTATGCGGGTAAAATCAAAGTGGGCAAACTTAACACGGACGAAGGACCGCAAACAAGTGCCAAATACGGTATAACGTCTATTCCAACAATTATTTTCTTTAAGGACGGGACTGTGGCCGGCCAAATAAACGGCTTACAATCCAAAGCAGCTTTAGAGGAAAGAATTAATTCCTTGCTCTGAGGAGGGAATATGAAACGGCTTTTGGTTACTGGATTGATGTGTATAATGTTAGGGGTAGCTGCGTATGCGGCGGAGCCCTTGCCGGATTCCTTGCGCGCGGCGTTTTTGAATGAGGATACAGACACGGAAATGGTGTCTGGTCTGATAATTATAAAATTTGGTTTTGAGGGTTGTGGCCCTTGCAAGAGTTTGGACCAAGTTTTTGCACAATATGGCATGGAGGCTTATATCCAGGCGCGGAAAGCGCGTTTTTACGAAACAAATTTAATAAATGAATTGAAATTATCTCCTAATTTGTGTGCCTTGTGGCGCTTGGGAAATGCTGCGCCGCAGTTGTTATTCTTATACAACGGGAAAAAGGTGGGACATTTGAAAGGGTTCCCGGCAAAAATTGACGAACAAGAAGTAGGCCAAAAGATGAGAGAGATTAAATCAATTATTAACCAGTATACCGCTGTAGAGTAAACTATACCGCTGGGCTTATGCCCGGACGGACTTGCAATATGTCCGAAACAAAAGAATCTCTTTTTTTAATTGATGCGCATAGCTTTTTGCACCGCAACTACCATGCGTTGCCCAAATTGGCCACTTCCGGCGGGCTGGAGGTGGGAGCCTTATACGGGTTTGCGCGGTGGCTGGGCAGGTTGCTGCAAGAAAAACATCCGGCTTATGTGGCTGTTTGTTTTGATTCAAAAGGCGGCTGTGCCCGTCGTAAACGTTTACTTCCCACTTATAAAGCCAATCGTAAAAAACCAGATGAAGCTCTGTTGACCCAATTGGATTTAGCGCGCGAGATGGTGCGCGATATGGGGTTTGCTGTGGTAGCTAAGGATGGAATTGAAGCGGATGATTTGATGGCTTTCCTGGCCTTGCAGGCACAAAAACAACAGATACCCAGTGTGCTTGTGACCTCAGATAAGGATGTATACCAGTTTTTAAGTGATTATATTTCGGTGTGGCCTTCCGGAGGGAAGGATGGCATTAAAGGCCCGCAGGCGGCTGTAGAGAAATTTGGTGTAGAGAAGGACTTTTTGCCGGATTATTTTTCCATTGTAGGGGATGCTTCCGATAATGTACCGGGAGTTATGGGGATAGGTCCGAAAAGTGCCGTAGAATTAATTAAACAGTTTGGGCACTTGGAGGATATTTTAAGAGCTGCGCAAAATGACGACCCGCACCTGAAACCGGCCTTGGCTAAAAAATTGCGCGAACAAGAGGGAAATGCTTTGCTCTCCAAACAGTTAGTCGTGTTGGACCCGGAACTTAATATGCCGTTTGCATTGTCAGATTATAAAGTCAAAACACCGGACCCTGCCCGGCTGGCGGCCATGTGCGAACGCTATGAATTTAAAAATTTATTAAACATATTCAACCAAGAAAACATTCCCGTTTCTACTGTTGTTTCTGCTCAGACCGATTTGTTTAATAAAAATGCCCAAGAAATGCTCTCCTTAAGAAAAATATTGGATTTAGCCGAACAGGCAAAGGAAATATTTTTATATTCGGAAGATGAACAATTCTTGTGCTCAGTATCAGCGGGACAATATGCACTGCTACCTGTGGCGGATGTGCAGCCGGAGGAATTAGAAAAACTGCGCGGCCTGCTTGCTAGCGACAGTATTTTAAAAATCGGATATGATTTAAAATTTACGTTGCGGGAATTAAACCTTGACTTACACGGCAAAACGCCGTATTGTTTTGACGGACGTTTGGCACGCTATATGTTAGACCCGTCCGGGGATTTAAGCCCGGCAGGAGCTATCGCCCATTATTTTTCTGCTTTGGTTAATCAGGAGGATACTGCCCAACGTTTGGCCCTTTATAATACATACATATACCAGCTGCACAATAAATTGGAAACGGAACTTAAATCCAAAAATATGTGGGAGCTTTACCAGACTTTAGAGTTGCCGCTTATGACGGTGTTGGCAGATATGGAACGCGTTGGGATGAAGGTGGATTGCGTGTGGCTGGAAAGTTTTAAAATTTTACTGGAGAAGGAAATGGCCCAGCTGCAGGCCGCTATTGACCAGACGGCCGGTTTGCCTGTTAATGTTAATTCCACCCGCCAGTTAGGGCAGCTTTTATTTGAACAATTGGGTATTCCACCTGTTAAAAAGACAAAGACAGGCTATTCTACGGATGAAGAAGTTTTGCAACAGATTGCGCCGCTGCATCCGGTGGCACAACAAATTTTGGATTACCGTGCAAATGCTAAACTCAAAAATGCTTACGTGGACAACCTGCTTTTGATGGCAGATGAGCAGGAGCGGGTCCATTCCTACTTAGACCAAACAGGAACCGTGACCGGGCGGCTGTCCAGCTCGGCCCCTAATTTGCAAAATATTCCGGTGCGTACGGAAAAAGGCCGTCAGTTACGCCGTGCGTTTTCTGCAGGCGAAGGGCGTGTGTTGTTAAGTATAGACTATTCGCAAATTGATTTGCGCGTGCTAGCGCACGAAAGCCAGGACCCGGTACTGGTGCAAGCTTTTTTGGACGGAGGGGATATCCATACACAAACTGCTGCTCAGATTTTTGGGGTGATGCCGCTACTGGTTACCCCGGAAATGCGCACTGGCGCAAAGGCCGTTAATTTTGGTATCATTTATGGACAAGGTCCATTGGGCCTCTCCCAAACCTTAAACATTCCCGTGCGGCAAGCCAAAGAGTATATAGATAATTATTTCCGTAATTTTAAAGGTGTACGCCGTTGGATTGATGAGAATGTGGCTAAAGCACGCCAAAACGGTTTTGTTAAAACAATGTTCGGGCATATCCGTTACTTACCGGAATTTAATATGGGGGTTGGCAGTATGGCTTCCTTTGCCCAACGTGCCGCTATTAATACCATTGTGCAAGGCGGGTCAGCGGATATTATTAAAAAAGCGATGGTGGATATTTTTCGTACCCTGCGCGGTACTCCGGTAAATATGATTATGCAGGTGCATGATGAATTGATTTTTGAAGTACCGGAAGAAAAATTAAATGAGTATGCTGTTTCTATTAAAACCCAAATGCAAAATGCGGTAAAATTACGTGTGCCGCTAGTGGCCAGTGCCAAAGCGGGACGCAATTGGTACGAACTGAAGAAATTAATGTAAGCTTCCATGAATTTGAAAACCCGGCATAAAGTTACGATAGGATTAACAGGAGCTATGTTAAGCGGCAAAAGTACCGCGTTGTCTGCATGGCAGCAGGCGGGGGCCTATGTGCTTTCATGTGATGAACTGGTGCGGGAAATTTCTGCACGGCCTGCTATACAAAAAAAAATAAAAAAGGCTTTGGGTACTACGGACCGCACGCAACTGGCGCAGCAGGTCTTTAGCAACTTATCAGCACGTCGGAAATTAGAGCATATTTTACATCCGGTATTGTTTACAGAAATTTGTAAGTGTTTGCGTAAGGCCAAACAAACGGTGCGCGTAGTGGAGGCGCCTATTTTGTTTGAAGCGGGGTGGGAAAAATATTTTGATTTACTGGTGGCGCTTGTAATCCCGGAGAAATTATTAGTTTGCCGTGCTAAAAAACGGGGTATCAGTAAGTCGGATTTAGCGGCGCGGCAGCGTGCACAATTGCCGCAAGTGCAAAAGGCCGCACGTGCAGATATTTGTGTTTTAAATAACGGTACCAAAAAGGATTTAGGTAAAAAAATAACTATGCTGCACAGGGCTTTGACAAAAATTTATAACGTAAAATGAGGAGTAATCATGCCAGAAAATACGCAGGAAAAACCAGTCAAAACCTCTGCAAAAGCAGAGGCAAAAGCTGAAAAAGCCGGAGCGAAAGTGACGGCACAACCAGAAGTAAAAGCTGAAGTAAAAGTGGACACTAAGTCTGCTCCCCGTGCGGAACAAAGCCGCCCGGTCTATCGTCCGCAGCGGCACGTGATGCAAAAAACAGGTAATGCCTCAGCACCTTATGCACCGCAGCCGCTCAACCGCCAGCCCAACGGGGCCAAACCCATGGATGCGCGCGAACTAAACAAACTTAGCATTGCAGAACTTACCAAGTTAGCGGTCAATTACAATATTGAAGATATTTCCGGTTTACGCAAAGCCGCGTTGATTGGCAAAATTGTAGCTATTCAGGCGAAACAAAACGGCTCTGTCTACGGCGGTGGTGTGTTGGAAATTTTGCCGGATGGATTTGGTTTCTTGCGCTCGGTAGAAAATAATTATTTGGCCGGACCGGAGGATATTTATGTGTCGCCCTCACAAATCAAACGCTTTGGACTGCGCAAAGGCGATACCATTGAAGGTTTAATCCGCCCGCCGAAAGAAGGCGAACGCTTTTTTGCTATGTTGCAGGTGCAAAAGGTAAATGGGTTGGAATCAGCCAATGTGTACAACCGCCCGCTGTTTGAAAATTTGACGCCGCTGCATCCCAACGAGCGTTTCAATTTAGAAATTGACAAAAATTCGCTCACGCAGCGCGTAATAGATTTGATGTCTCCTATCGGTAAAGGCCAGCGTGCTTTAATTGTGGCCGCGCCGAAAACCGGAAAAACCATGGTAATGCAAGCTATTGCGCATTCGCTGGAAGCTAATCATAAGGATACTGTGTTGATGGTGTTACTCATTGACGAGCGTCCCGAAGAAGTAACCGACATGGCCCGCAGTGTCAAAGGCGAAGTGGTGGCCTCTACATTTGACGAGCCTGCCGAGCGTCATGTGCAAGTGGCCGAAATGGTGATTGAAAAAGCCAAACGCTTGGCCGAGATGGGAAAAGATGTGGTCATTTTGTTAGATTCTATTACCCGTCTGGCGCGCGCCTATAACACGGTAGCCCCGTCGTCAGGTCGTGTACTGACAGGCGGATTGGAAGCCACGTCATTGCACAAACCTAAACGTTTTTTGGGTGCGGCACGTAAACTAGAGGAAGGCGGCTCACTGACGATTATTGCCAGTGCACTGGTGGAAACGGGCAGCCGTATGGACGAGGTTATTTTTGAGGAGTTTAAAGGTACGGGCAACAGCGAATTATGCTTAGACCGCAAATTGTCCGAGCGGCGCATTTTCCCGGCGGTGGATATCAACCGCAGTTCCACGCGCAAGGAGAATTTGCTGCTGACCGAGGATGAGCTTAACAAAATGTGGATTATTCGCAAAGTGTTAGCTCCTTTGAGTAGTGTGGATGCGATGACGCTTTTGTTAGACAAATTGTCTTCTACGAAGTCTAATAAAGATTTCTTAAAACAAATGGAAGTAAACGCATTCTAATTGGTAGACAAAACCTTATTTTACGTGGCGGAGCAGATTTTATGCTGCTCCGCTTTTTTTTAGCATTAGTCTAATCTCCATTTATAAAGCCAAGGAGTATCTTCAAATTCGGTACCGGGGCCTAACGATTTGCAGATATTTCTATATTTTTCTGTCTTGGAGAAACACCACCTTTCTCCTTTTTTTGCCCTTCCGGAATCTGCAAAAAAATGCATATAAGCAATATTGGCAGTTTGATATTGGGCGTTGCTCCCATTCCACACACCTATCCTATTATACTTCGGGCAAACATAATACTTGCCATATGAGTCATCTGTTTTATAAGTACAGTCTGCAGCAGGAGCTTGAATACCCAAGGCTTCCAAATCGTCAGTGTATGTTCCGTTTGCCAAGAAATAAGCTTCTTCGGCGTCATAAATAAACCGTACAAACGGCATCCAGGTGGCTAAGCGTGCTTTTTCCACAGCCTTTTGGTATTGCGGCAAGGCAATAGATGCCAGTATGCCGATGATTAAAACGACGACCAATAATTCAATGAGCGTGAATCCTTTTTTCATACTCTCTCCTATGTCTTTTTATAATCTTGCGACCCGTCGCAAGCTAAGTCAAAAAATATTTTTTGCAACTTGCAACTATACATAATTTACCAAAAAAAAAAAACGAGTCAAGGCCTATGTTCGCAAAAGTATATTTTTTTGACAAGTTCAGAAGTGATTTTATATAGTAGAACAAGCAGGGTATTTCTAAAAGGAGTTTAGCTATGAAAAAGATAGGATTTTTATTTGGTCTGCTGTTAATTACGCTGACGGCTGCCGCTCAAGATAAATTACATAATTTGCAAATAGCTTATGAGGTTTCTGATTATAAGTATCGCGAACCGGGACTGATGTATTTGCGGGCCAAACCTAAGCAGGGGGTTAGTGTTCTTTACACGCGCCGCAGTGTGTTATCCAGGGAGGTGTCAGAATCGGACCGTTCCTTTGCTTCCTTGGAGTTTCGTTATATGACGGGGGATGTGGATTATCATGGCGGTACATTTGCCGGAACGCCTCTGACCCTGTACGATTTGAAGGACTATTATTTTGAAACGGCCTTGCGGCTTGGTGCTGTGTATGAGTTCGGCACGTCTTGGGAAGCGTGGCCTTATTTCGGAATTGGCTGGAGACAGTTGCGTAACCACTTGGAGGAAGGCGGTGAGGGAGGTTATTTGCGTGAATCTACTTACTGGTATATGCCGATTGGTATGAACTTGAAGTATCGTACCGAAAATGGTTGGCAAGTGGTATTAAACGGTGAATTTGACTGGTTGTTACGCGGTACACAGTATAGCGGCGAAATGATGGGAATTTTAGATGGAAACACAAATGATCAAAATGAAGGTTATGGCGTACGTGTGAGTCTGAAAGCAGAAAAAAGTTTGGGTAAAGTAGGTCTTTTCATAGAACCATTTTGGCGGTATTGGCACATACAAAATTCCACTATCGGTCATAAAGACATTATTGGTGCGCCCGGCTGGTTTATGGATGGGTTTTATGAGCCAAAAAACTATACGCATGAATATGGTTTAAAAGCCGGAATCAGTTTTTAAGTTGCTTGATTGTAAAAAAGCTCCCACATTTGTGGGAGCTTTTTTTCTCTTGTTGAAAAAACGGGAAAAGTGCCCTTGGGCCTTGACTCATTTTTTTTGCTACAATACCGCTATGCCGTCACCACGCAGGATTGTAATGCGGGGTATAACAAAACGGCCTATATCCCGATAAAGACAATGCGGAATGACGGAGGAGAGGAGCGTTTATGAAAAACCGTGCATTTACACTAATAGAGTTGCTAGTTGTTGTTTTAATTATTGCTATACTGACCGCCATATAATCATTCCTTAGATGACCGCGGAGACAACTCTCCCCGTTACCAAATCCAATAAAAAATTAGTGAGATAAGTTCTGCAAATATTGTGCTACTTTTTGAAATGCCTTTGCGCGGTGGCTGATTTGGTTTTTTTCGTGGGCGGAAAGTTCGGCCAGGGTTTTGTGGGAGCCCGGCAACATAAACAGCGGGTCATAGCCAAAGCCGTTTTCGCCGCGGTATCCAAAGCCGATGTAACCTTGCAGTACTCCTTCAAAGCAAAGGGTTGCCCCGTCAGGCATTGCCAGACACGCCACCGTGCGGAAACGCGCGCTGCGTTTGTCTAGTAATAACCCTTCCAGTTCTTCCAGTAATTTGCGGTTGTTGTCATCGGGATCGGCCTGCTCTCCGGCGTAGCGCGCGGTATGCACGCCCGGCCGCCCGCCCAAGGCGTCCACCTCTAGCCCTGTGTCATCTGAGAGTGCCAACAGGCCTGTCTGCCGGGCCGCGTAAAGCGCTTTCAGACAGGCATTTTGTTCTAAAGTGTCTCCGTTTTCCGGCGGTAAATGAAGATTGTTGCAATCGGCTAAACTCACATACTCCAGCTTCTCCCCCGTTTTTGTTTTATGGGGGAGAAGCGCAGTAATTTCGGCAAATTTATGCGGGTTTCCGGTAGCGATAAGAACTTTCATGCTTAATTTTATTCTTAATTGGCTTTGCGTTGGGCTACTTCTTTAACTAAATTGAGCGCCACTTCATAGGCCTTGAACATATCCTCTTCGCTGAGCCATTCCGTAAAATTGTGCGGATTATTCTGCCCGGTAAAGACCGTATATCCGCCAAAGCCGTGTTTAGCCATAATCATGGCAGAAGTGGTGCCGGCGCGTTCCTTTTTAAAGTTCGGGGTAACAGCCGCTTGTTTCATGGCAGTGGCTAGGATGTCCTTGGCATCCGGGCGCACACCGTATTCCACATTTTCGTATTGTTTATTTACTTGTACGGTAATGGCAACTTCCAACGCCTGGCTCAAACTATCCGCAGCGTGTTGGATGCGTTGCCGGTAGCGCTGGCCCTCGGCCTGGTCAAAATAGCGCAGGCGAAAATCTACAGTATGTGTGTTATTTTGCGGATTATAGGTAATGTGATGCGGCTCCATATACCCTTCCTCTCCAGTGCTGTGATTAGGCAGGTTTTCTGTCTTGGCCGCTACGGCCACTAAATCAGCAATCGGTTTGACGGCATTTTTATAACCGTTGGTGGCGGCATAGGATTGGTGCCCGTTAATACCCTGGGCCGTGACCAATACTTGGTCTGCTGAAAAATTGCCTACAATGACTTCGCCGTCCACGCCGGCATCAAAATCAAACGCATAATCGGGATTGTAATATGCCAATTCCAAACGCTCGGCGCTGCGGCCCACATCTTCATTAGGTGTAATAACAATATCAATTGGCCCGTGCAGCAGACGGGGATTTTCGGCCAGGGTTTTAAGCAGGGTCATCACAATGGTAACGCCGGCTTTATCATCGGCACCCAAATTGGTGGTTCCGTCAGAAGTAACGATGGTTTTACCTACCATGTTTTTTAAATACGGGTCTGACTCAAAATCAATCACGTGTCCGTTCTTTAGGACAATCGGTTGGCCGTTGTATTTTTTAATCACTTGTGGTTGAATACCATTGCCGTTAATATCAGGAGTTGTATCATAATGCGCGCTGATACCCAATTTAGGAGCTTTATGTTTCTTTAAGTTAGAGGGGATATTGACGTAAATATATTTGTCAGCGGAAAAATGGGGTTTGTAGCCCATAGCTACAATATCCTGATAAAGCATTTGAGCCATTTCTTCTTGCCCAGGAGTCATCCATTCGGCATTGTCATCGCTCATACTGCCTACCTGGGCATATTTAACAAACATCGGAAGCATTTGGGCACGATATTTGTTGGCTAAATTGTTTTGGGCACACAGAGAGCTAGTACTGACTAGTACAGCTGCTACAAAAAGCAGAATGGCAGATTTTTTCATAACGGCCTCCTCAAAAATAGCATAAATGTATTAACCTATCTTTTTACTTTAAATAATAAAGGAGCCATAACGCAAGGGCCAAAAGACCCATTTAGAGGTTAGGTCTGCAGGACTGGTTTGGACAGTAGAATTAATGAGCGGCAGGAGTATCTGCTGTCACAAGGGATAGTAGCCCGCGCAAGGCATTTTCCATAATGTCTACGTCGGCATATTCCAGTGGCTCTCCACCGTGAAAAACCCCGGTAAATAGGCTGACAGCAGGCAGTCCGTTGGCGGTCAGTACCGCAAAGTCTGCATAGTTGCGCACAGAAATGCGTTTAGGACGTATTTCCTCCTGGCGCAAGGCTGCCTCTAACGGCAAAATAAGAGCTGCTGGCAGTTGGCTTTGGACATTTGCAAATTCATCTTGAAAGGTAAGTTCTGCCCCGGTCCGTTTGGGATACATAGCTTTGACAGTATCAAAAGCACGGGCAGCTTGATTGGAAAGATTTTGCAAATCAGCGTCATTAAAAGCACGCAAATGTCCGGTTACGGTGCTGCGGTTGCCGTCCGTAACAATGCTATCCACCGTAAGATAACCCTGTAAACCGGAAGTAGTTTCCGGACGGAAATGGCGCGGCAGCAGGGTGTGAAAATCGGAAGCCATGAGTAAATTGTCGGAAAACACAGATGAGACCGCCTGCCCCAACGGAATATTGCGCCGGCCTTCAAATACAGCAGTAAAGCTGCGCCCACTAAAATTGCCTATGGTAATTTCTCCTAAATCAGAGCCGTCTAATACATACGCGTAATCTGCACCGAGTGCTTTGATATCTAGTGCAGTAGCTCCGGCATGGGAGGGGGCATCTGGCAAGAGCACTATTTTAATCAGCCCGTGCTGCAAGGACGGATGTCCAAGTAAATAGTCGGCCAGGGTCATGACAATAGCCAGCCCGGCTTTGGTATCTGCGCCAAAGGCGGCAGAGCCGTCAGAGGTTAAAAAATCGTGTCCATGCGCGCGCAAAAGCTGCGTGCTGTTTTCTTCAGTCAAACTAATGTGCTTATTTTTATTCAGTTCAATATTTCCACTGACGTATTTAGCATGGCTTTGCGGTTCTTGCGCGCGTGCTTGCGGCGGGGCGTCATAATGGGCAACTAAAGCTAAGACGGGGCTGGCCAATCGGCGGGTGGCCGGAAGTTCTGCCGTGATAATACCTGTCTTGGTGAGCTGTACCTTTTCCGCGCCAATGTGTTTGAGCTCTTTGGCCAATGCTTTGGCAAAGGTAGCTTGCTGTTTTGTGGAGGGTGAAGTAGCTGCTTTTAATTCGGCGCGGGAGTCTTGCACGGCGTATTTTTGCAAATGCGCAGATAAATCCTCCTTAGCTGTTTTTTTATCATAGCGCAATACAGCTTTCCAATTTTGTTCAGCACATAGTATGGTCGTAAACAACACACAAGCCAATACAGCAAGCCCTTTCTTCATAAACACTCTCTTTTTAGACCAAGTCAGCCAGTGCCGCCTCTGCTTGTGCCAGTAAAGTTTGCGCGGCAGCCAGTTCGGCTTTGGTTTTATCTATTTGCACTTGCGGGGCGTTTTTGATAAAGTTCTCTTGAGAAAGACGCGCTTCGCGGGAGGCAATATTTGCTTTGGCAGAGGCGATATCTTTCTCCAGGCGTTTCTTTTCTTTGTCAAAATCAATCAGCCCGGTCAGCGGAATATAAATCGCAATTTTACCAAAAGTAGCCGTAGCAGTTTGTTTGGGTTTAGCCAAACTGACGCCGATTTGCAAGTATTCCACTTTTGCCATTAATTGGATGTAGACGGCCTGTGCACGTACAACGGATAGTTCTTGTTCGTCTGCCGCCGATAGAACAGCTTTGATTTTTAAGCCCGGCGGCACGTTAAATTGCGAACGAATCGTGCGAATTTCTTTCGTCACGCCTTGCACAATTTCCATTTGTTTGACAGCGTCTGCATTGAGTAGCGCAGCGTCAAACTCGGGATATTTTTGATTGAGCAAAAATTCCTCTTTTTCGTCTACAAAGGGGCGCAAACTGGCGGCAATTTCTTCAGTGATAAACGGAATGAGCGGGTGCAGGGCTTTAAGCGTGTTATACAAAATGTTCACGCACAAGGCCATGACATATTCCTTTTCTTCCGTCTGGAAACGCTGTTTGGCAAGCTCAATATACCAGTCGCAAAAATCGCCCCACAGGAAGTGATAGAGCGTGTTAGCGGTCAGCGCAAGGTTGTATTTTTCAATGCCTTCGCGTGCAGTTTTAATGGCGGTGGCATAGCGGTCCAAAATCCACTTGTCAGCGAGCTCTTTGGCCTCTTTGGGCATAGCGAGCGGGCCTTTAATGCCTTCCATATTCATTAAGATAAAGCGCGAAGCATTGTAAACTTTATTGCAAAAGTTGCGCGCGCCCGTAATGCTGTCTTCCGAATAAGGAATGTCTTTGCTTGGTACCGCTTGCATTAATAAGGAAAAACGCACTGCATCAGTACCGTATTTAGCAGTCATATCCAACGGGTCAATGACATTACCTTTGGATTTAGACATTTTTTGTCCGCTTTTATCGCGCACAATTCCGTTTAAATAGACATCTTTAAACGGTAATTTGCCCGTAAAATCCAGTCCGGTCAGTACCATGCGTGCCACCCACAGGTATAGAATTTCATACCCGGTCACCATGACGGAAGTGGGATAAAAATGTCCCATTTCAGGTGTTTTTTCCGGCCAACCGAAAACAGACATCGGCCACAGCGCAGAAGAAAACCACGTGTCTAATACGTCGGGGTCTTGCACTAAATCGTGTCCGTGGCAGTGCGGACATTCGGTCGGTTTTTCAAAAGAAATAATTGGTTTAGCCCCGTCTTCAAAAGATACCTTGGTTAATTGTTCTTTGCCTTGCTGGTCGGTGGCAAAGGTAAGTCCCTTTTCGCTGCAATGGCGGCAATACCACACCGGGATACGGTGTCCCCACCAAATTTGGCGGGAAATACACCAATCTTGTATATTGGTCATCCAGTTTAAAAAAGGTTTTTTCCAACTTTCGGGATGAAATTTAAGTTCTTCCGTTTCAGCCGCTTTGACGACAGGTTTAGCCAGTTCGTCCATTTTGACAAACCATTGTTCGCTCATAAACGGCTCAATGGGGTTGCCGCAACGGTAGCATTTGGAAACGGCGTGATTGTATTTTTCCTCTTTGACGAGCAGGCCCGCTGCGTCTAAATCTTTAACGGTTTCTTTGCGGCAAGTGTCGCGGTCCATGCCGTTGTATTTTTCGGGGCAGTTAATCATCTTGCCTTTGTCATTAATGACCGTCATAATCGGCAGATTATGGCGTTTACCGACTTCGTAGTCGGTGGCATCATGCGCGGGGGTAATTTTTAAAGCGCCCGTACCAAATTCCAACTCCACCGCTTCATCAGCAATAATGGGAATGGCACGGTTAGCCAGCGGAATAATAACCTTTTTGCCGACCATATTGGTATAGCGTTTATCTTTAGGATTGACCGCGATAGCGGCGTCGGCATAAATGGTTTCGGGGCGGGTGGTAGCAATCACAATACCGTCGGAGCCGTCTTCGCCTTTGTAGTGCAAGTGCCACAGCTTGCCGTTTTCGGGCAAGTGTTCTACTTCAATATCGGACAGCGCGGTAGAACAGCGCACGCACCAGTTAATTAAGCGTTTGCCGCGGTAAATATACTTTTTCTCCCACCATTGTTTAAAACATTCAAATACGGCGCGGGCGCGTTTTTTGTCCATGGTAAAGCGGATGTCGGACAAATCCAACGCCCAACCCATTTTGCGAAATTGCTCAAAAATCGCGTTACCGCATTCGTTGTACCAGTCCCACACAGTTTCCAAAAATTTTTCGCGGCCTAAATCGTGGCGGGTTTTGTGTTGCTCTTTGGCAAGCTTCTTTTCAATAACATTTTGGGTGGCAATACCGCCATGGTCGGTGCCGGGCACCCAGTAGGCGTCTTCGCCAAACATACGGTGCGAGCGGATTAGCACGTCTTGCAAAGTGTTGGTAAACGCATGGCCCATGTGCAGCGCGCCGGTGATATTGGGCGGGGGGATAACGATTACAAAAGGTTTTTTGTTGGGATCTGCTTTTGCGGCGAATAGTTTCGCGTTCTGCCATTTTTCGGCAAGTTTTTTCTCTACTTCTTGCGGCTCGTAGGCTTTGGGTAACATAATTTTTCCTCGGTTTTTGAAATTGCGTGATGTGACTTCACGCGTAACCTATCTATATTTTACTATTTTTGACGACCGGGTGGAAAAAGGTTTAGGGGGGATTATTTGATGGGCTTTTTTGCCGTAAAAATGAAAAAAGTGTCTCTACCCCTTGACTCGTTTTTTTTTTTTGCTACACTTTTCTTATGTTGGAATGAAAAAAGGAGGGAAGTGTATGAAAAGCCGTGCATTTACGCTTATAGAGCTGTTAGTCGTTGTTTTAATCATCGGTATCTTGTCGGCAATTGCTTTGCCCCAATACCGGGTGGCAGTAG